>JAGWVL010000029.1 GCA_018970885.1 Actinomycetales bacterium | reverse complement strand
CGCACCAGATCCAGTTGTAAGTACCTTAAGTATTGAAGGAGCGCCACAAAACACGATTAACTATGCTGGGCTATTTACAGTTAAAGGTCTGTTGACACTAAAAGATAAAACTCCAATTGCAGGTTTGACTGTTTCACTTGAAATTAAGCGGGCAAATGAATCAAGTTGGAGCAAAGTCACCGAACTTGTTACTGGAGTTGATGGAACTATTTCTACTCCAATGACCTTAGGTGCAGATGCATCATTGCGTCTTACAACTGTTGGAACATGGGAGCAGACTGAATCTGTTTCATCTGAATCCTCAATAAAGGTAAAGAAAAGCATTCAATTAGATCGCCCAGTGTCGGTCTCCAAGGGAGCACCGATAGTAGTAAAAGCGCAGTTGTTGCCCCGAATACCTGGTAAATCTGCTCAATTGCAAAAAAACGTTGGCGGTAAGTGGCAAAATGTAGGAGCAGCGGTTATCTCTGATGCCAATGGGTTATTCACCTTCACAACTGCCGAAGCAAAACGAGGAGTAATAACAATGCGAGTTCAGCTTGTTGGCGACATCGCCTCAGAACAATTTGCAATTGTTATACGATAACTATGGGCAAAATAAAAGAGAAGATTGACGTCAACGAGAAGATCGAAGAAGAGCTCAAAGCGATCTTTAGCGGTGATATTCCCTGGGTAACAATTGTTTGGGATGATCCAGTTAACCTGATGACCTATGTGACTTATGTACTGATGGAGCTCTTTGGTTACAGCAAAGAAAAAGCTCACGAGCTCATGATGAAGGTGCATACAGAAGGTAAAGCAGTTGTTTCAACTGGAAGCCGTGAAGAGATGGAGCATGATGTTGCTCGTCTGCATGAATATGGTTTGTGGGCAACTCTTCAGCGCGGTGATCAAGCGCTATGAGCGAAGTGCAACATGGATTTTTTCGTCACGGTGACAACACATATTTAGCAAACTTCACCGAAGCCGAACGCGAAGTCTTACTAAATCTTGCTGAACAAATCATTGAGTTACTTGCCGAACGCGTAGATCACCAAAGTGATGATCCACTAGCTGCCATGGTAGGAATCACAGTGCACGACACTCCTCCTGAAGATGAGGTTTTGCTGCGCCTTCTTCCAAATGCGTATGCAGATCAAGTTGATGCATCTGAGTTTCGTCGATACACAGAGTCAACGTTGCGTCAAAAGAAGCAAGCACATGCTATGGCAATGCGAATGCATATAAAGGCTGCAGTTGATGGAGTAATTGAGTTAGATCATGATTCAGCAAATGCGTGGCTTGGTGCGATGAATGATGTACGACTTGCATTGGGAGTTCGTTTAAAGGTTGAAGAAAATACGCATCAAGAGTTAGAGCTTTTGGCTCCCGATGACCCAATGCGAGGCGTTTATGCTGTTTATAGCTGGCTAGGCTGGCTACAAGAGAGTTTGATCGATGCTCTGATGGATGAATCTCAATAGTTTGGCAACCAGTTAAACCATAAGTGCAAGGTAGGCTTGCCCTGTGAGTGATGCCCCAATAGGAATCTTTGATTCAGGTGTAGGCGGATTAACCGTTGCCCGTGCAATCCTTGATCAACTTCCTAATGAATCCACTCTTTACATAGGCGATACCGCACGAGGCCCATATGGCCCTCGACCTCTTGCCGAAGTTCGTGAGTTTGCCTTAGAAACAATGGACTATCTTGTAAATCAAGGTGTGAAGGCAATTGTCATTGCTTGTAATACAGCATCGGCTGCAATGCTTCGTGATGCGCGTGAACGTTATTTAGTGCCGGTCATCGAAGTAATTCAACCGGCAGTTCGTAGAGCAGTTGCAGCTACTCGCAGTGGAAATGTGGGAGTGATCGGAACAAAAGCAACAATTGATTCGCAAGCCTATTTAGATGCATTTGCAGCAGCTCCACAATTGAAAATTACATCGATCGCTTGTCCATTGTTTGTTGAGTATGTAGAACGTGGCGAAACTTCAGGTCCAGTAATAACAAAGATTGCACGTGATTACTTAGCGCCAGTGATGGATGCCAAGGTAGACACATTGGTTTTAGGATGTACTCACTATCCTTTACTAACAGGAGTTATCTCTTATGTAATGGGTGAGGGCGTGACATTGGTTTCTAGCGCTGAAGAAACCGCTAAAGATTTGTACCGAACTCTTGTTGAAAATGGCTCATTGCGAGCACAAAGTTCAACCCCAGCAACACATAGATTCTTAGCAACCGGTGATGCGAAGGCCTTTGAAACCTTAGCTCGGCGTTTTCTAGGTCCAGAGGTAACTAAAGTCGAACACCAAGTTTTGTAGCCCAACTCATCAATAACTCACCACATAGGAGTAAAAATGCCACGTAATGATGGACGTTCTGAGAAGGATCTACGCGAGATCAAGTTCACTCGTGGCTGGCTAGATCATGCAGAGGGCTCAGTGTTAGTTGAGTTTGGAAAAACTCGCGTTCTCTGTGTTGCCTCATTTACTCCAGGTGTTCCCCGATGGTTAAAGGACACCGGAAATGGTTGGGTTACATCAGAGTATTCGATGCTTCCTCGTGCAACTCACACACGTTCTGACCGTGAGAGCGTTAAAGGAAAACTAGGTGGTCGCACACAAGAAATTTCACGACTTGTTGGACGATCACTACGTGCAGTTGTAAATATGAAAGAACTTGGTGAAAACACCATTGTTATCGATTGCGATGTTCTTCAAGCCGATGGTGGAACACGCACGGCTGCAATCACTGGTGCATATGTTGCATTAGCTGATGCGATCGCTTGGGCAAAGGCACAAGGTCACATCAAAGAAAGTGCGAAGCCACTTAATGATTCAGTTGCTGCCGTTAGTGTTGGAATCATTGATGGTGTTCCGATGCTTGATCTTTGCTATGAAGAGGATGTTCGTGCTGGAACAGATATGAATGTTGTAGTTGCAGGCGATGGTCGTTTTATTGAAGTCCAGGGAACCGCCGAAGGTGAACCATTTGACCGTGATCTTCTTAACAAACTTCTTGATCTTGCCCTTGCTGGATGTTCATCACTTAGTCAGTTACAGAAAGATGTGCTTGCTCAGTAATGTCCCACAAACTTGTTCTTGCAACACGTAATCAAGGAAAGATCACTGAGTTTCGAAGAATCCTTGAAGAACTTGCTCCTGGTCAGATCGAATTGATTGGTGTTGATCAATTTCCACATCTTGTGGATGTTGATGAGACTGGATCTACCTTTGAGGAGAACTCTCTACTCAAAGCGCGCTATACCTGTGACGCAACGGGATTGCCTGCGATCGCTGATGATTCAGGGCTCTGCATTGATGCATTAAATGGGGATCCAGGGATTTTTTCAGCGCGGTGGGCTGGTGTTCATGGAGATGATCGCGCCAATTGTGAAAAGGTTTTGCAACAGCTCACAGATGTTCCCGATGAGAAGCGCACAGCACATTTCATGTGTGTAGCCTCATTGGTTGTGCCCGATGGCCGCCATCTGGTTGCAGAGGGACGGTTTGATGGGCACATCCTGCACGCACCGGTCGGTGAGAATGGATTTGGGTATGACCCAATTTTTCAGCCACTGGGCTTGAGTATTTCCTCCGCACAAATGAGCGCACAGGAAAAGGATTTGATGAGCCACAGAGGAAAATCACTTCGTGCTATCGCACCTCATGTCATCCAAATGTTAGCGAGCCTGGGGTAACCTTAACCCATACAAGTGCGTTAACAACGTGCGTACCGCAACCCAAGGAGTTCCACGTGGCCGTTAAGAAGACCGCAAAGAAAGCAGCGAAAAAGTCTCCTGCAAAGAAGACAACTGCGAAAAAGTCACCAGCAAAAAAAGCTGTTGCAAAGAAAAAGTCATCAGCTAAGAAGACAGCTGCACGAAAGCCTGTCGCTAAAAAAGCTGTAGCGAAGAAGAAGACCGCAAAGAAGGCTGTTGCTAAGAAAGCTGTAGCTAAGAAGACAGCGAAGAAGTCTGCGGTTAAGAAGAGTGCAAAGAAGGTCGCGAAAAAGGCTCCGGCAAAGCGCGTTGTCAAGAAGGCAGCTGTTTCAGTCACATCTGCACCAGCACCTGCGCCAGTTAAGCCGGTTGCTGCACCTGCGCCAGTTAAGCCGGTTGCTGCACCAAAGCAATCAACATCTACACGCACCGCGTGGTTTGTTGTAATCGGAATTGCAATTCTTGCCGCGATCGTATGGTCACAGTCTTCAGATAAGGACAGCGAGGAAGCAGCACCTGCACCTTCGATGTCGCAAAGTGCAGAACCATCTGCATCTCCATCTGAGAGTGAAGAGCCAACTGCAACAGTTACAGCAGTTGAACCACCAACAAAGTTTGTTGCTCTCAAGAGCCAAGATGGTTTGAAGCTACGTTGGATCGCACCAACAGCTGTTGAAGGATTAACTGGATATAACGTTGAAATCCGTGCAAACGGAGTAGGCGAGTGGACAGTAATTGCAACAGTTCCAGCTGACCAACTTACTCAGAATGTTACAAAGGCAAGTGATTCAGGATGGACTCAGTTCCGCGTTTCATCTGTTTACTCAGATGGACAAACTGCATCAGCAACAGCTTTTGGAATTCCTGGAGAGTTTAAGTAAAAACAACTCTTCCTAAAAAATCCCTCACTGCATTGTGGGGGATTTTTTATTGCCCTGTGGTGGTATCACTTGTGACAGAAAGTTCAGCAGAGATTGCATCTACATAAGCTCGAACACCTGCTGGAACAAGGTGGACACCATCGGGGCCAAAGTACTCGGGATGACCAGATGAAATTGTTGCCCAATCAATGAGTCGAGCCCCATACAAAGCTGCATACTGCGCGATGAGTGCATTGTTTTCATCTCTCCACCCACGTGGCACGGCGGTATTCACCACAATAATTCGTGGTTGATCCTTAACTTCAGCAAAGATTGCAGCAACCTGCTCTTCAGTAAGGCGATTATTATTTCCAAGGTTCATGATTATCGTTGAACCAACCATATTCACCTTGTCGTTCTTAATTACCTCAAGTAGTTCCGGAGCTTGACGACCAACTCGAGCATTGATTAATCCAATGTTTTCACGTGCATCTAACTCAAATCTAATACCTAAAATTACTGAGTCTCCTGTTACCCACAGTCCGCCCTTTGTCAGTGTTGGGGAAACAGCTGGTGGTTCGAGTTGTTGCTTAAGTTCATTTAACTGACGATCACCTTCGGCGATAGCACTGAGCGCAGATGTTGCGGTCAAACCAAGTGTTGAAATGAGTATTAAAAAGACAGCAAATTTCTGTCGTAGTTGAACACGTTTGGTTCGATACTTCATTCCCTTGAACCAATAATCAATAAGTCCAGTTCTCACCGGTAATTCAACAAGTCGTAAAGAAATATCAGCCAAAGCAAAGACGATTAGGAGTCGTAGTGCATAAAGTGCCCATGGTGAGCCCGCAAGGTCATAATCGGGACGGGTTACTTGAAAAACAACCCAATGCCATAAATAAATTGCATACGAACGTTCGCCAATCCACACAAACGGCTTACTGCTCAGGATTGGTGCAAAACGAGAAGCTGGATGCACAATTGAAGTAATGATTGCACATCCGAATAGACCCGCTAGCGGAAAAGCAATTTTGTAAAGAGTTGGATCATTTTCATTAACAAACAAGAAAGCTGCGATGATTCCAAGTAATCCAAAGACCCCAATTCCATCAATAAAATCCTGTGCCTTTTTTGAGACAGTTTCATTTAAGTTTTGTGGAATCCATCGGACAGCAAGTGCTGCTCCCAAGAACAAACCAATGCTGTGTGTATCTGTTCCAAAGTACACATGGCTTACTTGAGAGGAGTTTGCAGCATCAACCTGTAGGGAGACAAGGAGCAGTGAAATGCCCGAGAAAGCAGCGATTAACAGCGCTGCACCTGGAATCTTATTCTTACCAAAGTAACGAAGGACAAGCAGAAGAATCAGTGGCCACACGAGGTAAAACTGAGCTTCAACCCCCAGCGACCATGTGTGTTGCAATAGCGGCGGCCGTCCAATGGCCTCAAAGTAATCGGTATGGCGGAAAACTAACCACCAATTCATTCCACCAAGAAGTGCAAATGGTGTGTCAGCTAAGAATCTGCGCATCGTGTCCGGTGCCCATGCTCCAACAAAAACCGTTGTAAGAATGATCATGAACAGCAATGGTGGTAACAAGCGACGAATGCGTGCGACATAAAAAGCACGAAGATCTAATCCGCCACTTCGCTGAATTGAATCCAGCAATAAACGGGTGATCACGTAGCCAGAGATAACAAAGAAGAGATCTACACCTAAGAAACCACCTGGAATCCAGTTAAATCCAAGGTGATACAACATCACCGCAATAACTGCGACAGCACGCAACCCATCGATGGCAGGTATGTAACGGATGCCGCGGGGAGTGGACATGGCTGTTATGAGCTAATTGAAATTAGCGCTTAGCAGTTTTCTTGGCCGCGCTCTTCTTTGCTGGAGCTCTCTTCGCCGCCTTCTTGGCGGTTTTCTTAACGCTCTTGCGTGGAGCATCAAGTACAGGACGTGTGCGCTGACTTGAAACCTTTAGCGGACCTGGATTGATCAAGGTGTCATCAGCGTTGAGATTATCCAGCACACTCTTTTGTAACTCTTCTAATCGCTGGAACGCACCATCGAGACGGTTACGTGACTGTTGAATTGCTGATTCTGCCGCATCAAGAGATTGCTTTTGAATTCTGTACAGGCGCTCTGCTTCAGAGATGACACCAGCTAACCACTGTCGATAACCAGATACTTCAGTGGTTGCCTCCGTAATGATTCTCTCGCCTTCACGACGTGCAGCGGTGGCAAGAGCGGAAATCTCACGCTTCTTACTCTCCATCAAACTTTCTGCTTCAGCCTCAGCTTGTGCAAGCTTCTCTTCAGCTTCAGATTCAGCGGCCTGGATGTACTTGCGACCACGGGTTTCAGCACCAGAAAGAATTGATCTCGCCTTTGCATCAGCTGCTTCTAACTCTTCCTTTGTTGCGCGAGTAGTTTCGGCAACCAAACGAGCCGCAGCTGCTTGTGCCTTACTTTCACGCGCCTGAGCAGATTTAATCATTGACATCGCAGTTTCAGTTGCGAGAATTTCAAACTCTTCTTTAGTCAATCCCGTAATGTCGCGACGAGACTTGAGATCTGCGATCTGTGCTTCAAGTTCGCGGATACGGTCAACCGATGAAGGTTGATTGGATTTTTCTTCCTCGCCGGTAAAGCCCACCCAGTTAAGGAAGCTCTTCTTTTCCGCCATCATGCACCCCGCTGCTCAATGAAATAGATGTGGGCTTAGGTTAGAGCAAGCGCCTATTTACTGTAAATCGCCACCGAAATGGCTATGTATTGCGAGATCCACGCGGCTAAAACAAAGATATGGAACAGCTCATGGAAGCCGAAGTATTTGGCCTCACGGCCAGGGCGCTTGAGCGCATAGAAGATTGCGCCTACAGAATAGAAAAGCCCGCCAATGGCAATCGGTAGTAACACCCATAAACCACCCGCTCGATAGAGCGCTGGAGTGTAGAAAACTGCGACCCACCCCAACAACAAATAGTTCGCTACATATAACCAGCGTGGTGCGTTAATCCAAAAGATTCGTAGCCCAACACCCATCGCCGCACCAATCCAAACGACAGTGAGAAGAATTGTTCGATCTCGTCCATCAAGTAAGGCAACGGCAAATGGCGTGTAAGAGCCTGCAATGAGCAAATTAATATTTGCATGGTCCCAACGTCGCCATATTTTCTTCTTAGCCGGTACCCATGGAACGCGATGGTAAATAGCAGAGACGCTAAAGAGCATGATCGCTGTTATTGAATAGATTGCGACGGAAAACTTCAATGATTCCTTACTCAATATGAACAGCACTAAGGATGCGATGATAACCGCAGGGGTTGCTCCCAAGTGAAACCAACCTCTTAATTTTGGGGGAATCACTGGAAGTTGACTCATACATGTAAGCCTACGGTAATTCCGGTTGTTTACCCGTGGACAAAGGCACCGAGCCACTGCCAAACTTGCGCTATGACACATAGATCACCCATATTTGAAATCAGCGATGTTTACATTGATCAAGAAGCGGCATTAAGTCCAATGAGCTGTACCTACCTTGGAAATGGTTTAAACCAAGACAAGTTAGATGACTTCTCAATTGCCGCCGCTGAAACGAGCGCGAATCTCACCCGCGAAACCTTGAAGAAGCTGGATTCACTCGAGCCAATTGATGAAATCGATCGCATCGCAAAAGCGGTGATGAAGGAACGTCTTGAATCAGGTCTTGCCCTTCACGACAGCAAAGAGTCCTTTGTCCTGTGGAATGTTTTGACATCACCACCTTCAAATGTGCGTTCAATCTTTGAATTAATGCCAAAAAATACCGCGCAAGATTTTGACAACATCGCAAAGCGTCTTGCAGCGGTAGATGGTGCGTATAAGTCTTGGTGCGAAACAATTATGATAATTGCGCAAGAGGGTAAGACCACTGCGCAGCGCCAAGTTAAGGGTGTTATTGAGCAGCTTGATAGCTACGCAAATGGTGGCTACAGCGCGATGTGTAAGAACTTTGATAATGATGGAAAATACCCAGCGATTCATGAAGCTGCCAAACTTGCAGAGAAAGCCTCATCTGATGCCGCAAATTTCTTGCGAACCAAGTATCTTCCAATAGCAACACCTAATGATGCAGTTGGTGCAGATCGCTATGCGGTGTGGGCGCGTTATTTCACAGGAGCACAACTAGATCTTCCAGCAACATATGAATGGGGAAAGCAAGAGCTCAAGGCGATCAATGATCGTATGTGGGAGCTGGCAAAGTTGATTAACCCATCTGCCAAGACGCTTCGTGAGGTTGCAGATACCTTGGATAATGATCCTAAGTACAAGATTGTTGGTCCAGAAAATGTAATTAAGTACCTTCAAGATTTCACCGATGCCGCAATGAAGCGCATGAATGGTGAGTTCTTTGAAATCGATCCACGTATTGCAATTTGTGAAGCGCGACTTGCTCCAGAAGGCAGCGCATCAGCGCCGTATTACAACCCACCTTCTGAGGATTTATCTCGTCCGGGTACAACGTGGATTCCAATGCTGGGTAAGAATGAGGTCAGCAATTGGCACCTGGTTTCAACGTGGTATCACGAAGCCGTGCCAGGTCACCATTTACAAATCGGAACTGCAACGGTTGAAGCAGATCGCTTAAGTCGATTCCAGCGACAAGCCGCATGGATTAGCGGTTATGGCGAGGGTTGGGCTTTGTATGCAGAGCGTTTCATGAATGAACTTGGTGCATTTGATGAGCCAGGAATTGAGATGGGTTACCTATCGGCACAGGCATTGCGTGCTGCACGTATCGTTGTTGATATTGGAATGCACCTTGGGTACAAGGATTTTGATGGCAATGTCTGGAACGCAGAAAGCTCTCGCAAACTGCTCAATGAGCAAGCCTTGTTAGATGAGGATCATTCACGCAGCGAAACCGATCGTTACTTGGGATGGCCAGGTCAGGCGATCTCGTACAAGGTTGGAGAGCGGGTCTGGATGAACTCTCGTGAAGATGCAAAGGCGCGACTTGGCGACAAGTTCAATATGAAAAAATTCCACAGTTATGCATTGAAGTTAGGTCCAATGGGTCTTGATCCATTCGCCGCTGAAATGAAGTTATGGGCGGGTCAATAAGTTACTCATAAATAAGTTACTAATAAGTAATTTACATAGGTGGGGCGGTACGGGTGATTTCACCGGTGCCGCCCCATTTTTTCCTCAAATTACGCTTATAGGTTAAAAAAATCTGCACAAAATTGCCTATTTATTAGTGCAAAAGCTTCGCAACAGGGTCACACTATGCGTATCGGATGGTCAAGGGAGCTCCTCGAGGTCTCCCAGGATCAACGGTCTGAGAGGGATCAAAAGGATCTCTCCATTTAACCTCACGGAGGCTAATTAAATGCAACTAGATAGCAACCAATGGAATCTGGTCTATAACGTATTCTCGTTTGGATTGATTTCTATGCTCGCTTGCACGATTTACACACTAGTTTCACAGCATCGTGTTTTGCCTAAGTACCGCAACGCTCTCGTAATGTCATCAATGGTTACATTCATTGCTGGATACCACTATCTACGCATCTTTGATTCATTCAAGCATGCATCAGAGGGTGGAAAAGTTCTTCTAGATGCTTCACAGAACGCATTCAACGAGGCATACCGTTACGTTGACTGGCTATTAACTGTGCCGCTACTACTAGTAGAGGTAATTGCTGTACTTGCACTAACTCGCGAAGTTTCACGCTCATTGATCATGCGTTTGGTCCCAGCATCAGCTGCGATGATCGCCCTTGGTTACCCAGGTGAAATCTCAAGCGTCCAGAACACACAGGTTCTCTACGGTGTTCTTTCAACAATTCCTTTCCTATACATCCTTTACGTACTATTCGTAGAGCTCAGCAAGTCACTTGACCGCCAGCCTGCAGGTGTTGCAGAGACTGTTGGCCGTTTGCGCCTGCTTCTTATCGCGACATGGGGCGTTTACCCAATCGCATACATCTTCAACATCGTTGGTGATGCATCAGCATCATCATTCGTAACTGTTCAGGTTGGTTACACACTTGCAGATATCTTGGCAAAGTGCGTATTCGGTCTAACAATTCTGAAGATTGCTCGTATGAAGTCAATGGCAGAGGGAATGAAGGACGATCACTAATCTTTGATTAGTGGATCTCTTTTAGTTAAGAATCCTAAAAACAGGGGTGTCGCGAAAGCGGCACTCCTGTTTGCTTTCATAGACTAATCTCATGAGTTCTAATGAAAAAGATAAAGTAGCGAAATTAGATAAATACTGGATTAACAATTATCGAATGGGTGGCTACCTGCTCTTTGCATGTGGTTTGATTAATCTTCGATACCAGTGGGGTGAGCCCAACATTATTTCGCGCAGCGCTTTGATCTTTGGACCTGGTGCCGCTGTCCTTGGTGCAACCTACGTTCCAGCGCTTGTAACGGTCCTTGCCCGACGTGAAATTAAAGCGCTTATGGCTATCGCGGGAATCGCATTAATCGCCTTCGCATTCAGCAATTAATTGAGCCGTAATCACTGAGCTCTTTTATAGCCTACTTTCGAAAGGAAAGATCAGCCTTCTTCATCTCGCTAATTAAAATGCGGATTGCATTCGGTCCCATGCCATGTAAATCCTTTATCGCGGCTAATGATGTTTTTCGAAGATCAGAGAGCTTGAACAATCCTTCATCGATTAATGCACGACGGGCTGGTGCGGCTAGGCCAAGCTCTACCCAGGCACCGTCGACAGATGCGTAATACTCCAGGTCGATTTCTCCATTAGTGACAGCGCATTGTGATTGCGCGCTAAGTTTTTGAGATTTCTTTTCTTCTCGGCGCAAAGCCGCGGCGCGCTTAATCTCGGCGGCTTCCATTTTGATTTTGGCTGCGGATTTCTTTGCCATGTGTTGACTCTAACTTTGATTTGTTTATTTTTGAAGAAAAACCAGTGTGCGGGAGGCGGGACTTGAACCCGCACGTCCGAAGACACAGGTTCCTAAGACCTGCGTGTCTGCCATTTCACCACTCCCGCAAACCCTTACCAAAGCGTTACCACCTCAGTATGGATAGGGGACAAGATTAGAGGTAAGTTACCAATGTTCCAAAACGACCCCCGTAAGGGGTATCACCAGAGCGAGAGGCGCAAGCGCTATGACACTGAATCCAACTCCAGCAGATAAGTTCACCTTTGGCCTTTGGACTGTGGGATGGCAGGCGAAAGATCCCTTTGGAGATGCCACTCGTGATGCTTTGGATCCTGTGCGCACCGTCAACGAACTCGCAGCTCGCGGTGCCTATGGCGTGACCTTCCATGATGATGATCTGATTCCATTTGGAAGCGATGACAATGCTCGACGCGGACACAT
>JAGWVL010000065.1 GCA_018970885.1 Actinomycetales bacterium | reverse complement strand
ACCGGGTCTTGCACCTGACTTGGAGTTTGAACTCAAAGCTGGAATGCAGAAGGTTGAAGCGCTGCTACTGAGCCATATTCAAGGAAACTATCCGCTCGTTGAAGAAACATCACGCCATTTAGTTGCTGCGGGTGGAAAACGATTAAGACCATTACTTACTTTGCTTGCATCTCACTATGGCGATAAAGATAAATTTGGAATCGTTGAATCTGCAGTGGTGTGTGAGCTCACACATGTAGCAACGCTTTACCACGATGATGTCATGGATGAAGCGCGCTTGCGTCGCGGAGTAGTGAGTGCAAATGATCGCTGGGGAAATACTGTTGCCATCCTTACCGGTGATTATCTCTTTGCCAAAGTATCCGCACTCCTTGCAGATATTGGACCAGAAGCGGTGCGATTACAGGCATCAACCTTTGAGCGGTTGGTTATCGGTCAGATTATGGAGACACAAGGACCTCAACACGGTGAAGATCCTTTAGCCCACTATCTACAAGTTGTTGCAGATAAAACCGGCTCATTGATTTCAGCAAGTGCAAGATTCGGTGCGATGGTTGCCGGAGCACCTGATGAAATTAAGGAAACACTCACAGTATTTGGCGAAAAAATTGGAATCGCATTTCAATTGGCAGATGACATTATTGATATTGCCAGCGACTCAGCTCAATCTGGAAAAACGCCAGGAACCGACTTACGTGAAGGTGTTCCTACTTTAGTAACACTCAACGTGATGCGATCTACGCGAAAAGAGGATAAAGAGCTGAAAAAGCTGGTCAGCGCACCTATTAAGGATGAGAAAAAGGTTGCTCAAGTATTACGTGAACTTCGATCTCACCCTGCACTTGCTGAGTCACGTGAACAACTAGATCAAGTGGCAAAAGAGGCGCGTGCTGCTTTAGGGCCACTACCAGTAAACGATGTCACTGGAGCGCTTTTTTCATTGTGCGATGCGATTGTCAATCGCTCTACTTGAGCGAACCAAATCTGTACCAAGCGCAAAGAGCGCTAACCAAATCACAACAAATCCAAACCAGCGTGCAGAAGACATTTCTTCATGGCGGACCCACACGCCAATAATGAAAGTGATTGTTGGAGTGATGTATTGCAGCAGCCCGATTGTGCTGTAGGGGAGTCTGGTAGTTGCTCCATTAAAGAGAAGTAATGGAATTGCTGTTACCGCACCAGCACAGATAAGTAGTGTTGTTAGTAAGAAGCCATGGCCAAATTGCCCGGTGCCATTATTTCCTAGGTACACAAGGTAAAAACCATAGGGAATAAGAGAGAGCAAGGTTTCGATAGTAAGACCTTCAAGCGCTCCCAGATTTAATTTTTTCTTGATAAATCCATATAAACCCCATGAAACTGCGAGTGAAATTGCAATCCACGGTAAGCGACCATAATCAATCGTCAGAATTGTTACTCCGATCGCACCGAGCCCAACTGCAACCCATTGAGCTTTTCGTAACTTTTCATGGAGCAGAAAGACTCCAAGTCCAATAATGATGAGTGGGTTGATGTAATAACCAAGCGCTGCTTCAACGACATGTCCATTATTGGTAGCCCAGATGTAGGTAATCCAGTTAATAGAGATCAATGAAGTTGTGGCAAATAATCCAGCTAGAGTTTTTGAATTGCGCATTACATTGAGCGTTGAAGCTAACTGCCTAGTGAGCGCAAGAACAATGACGCAGAATACGAGGGTCCACACTGCGCGATGAGAAACTATTTCGAGAGGATTAGCTGGTTCCAGTAATGGCCAGTACAAAGGGAAGAGCCCCCACAAAATGTAGGAGCTAAAACCAAATATTAGGCCGAGTGAGTACTCGTTTCGATGCTTTAGCACTTATCGATAATTAACGAATTGAACAGCGAAATCAAATTTACCGTTCTTGATGAGTTCAATG
>JAGWVL010000064.1 GCA_018970885.1 Actinomycetales bacterium | reverse complement strand
CGCTAAAAATCGCAGAGCTTGTTAAAGATGGAAAAGTCAAAGGAATCGCAGATGTTCGGGATGAAGGTAATGAACGTTTAGGTCAGCGTTTGGTAATTGTTTTACAGCAATCAGCGATTCCAAAGGTTGTTCTTAATAACTTATACAAACAAACACAATTGCAGGACACATTTGGTGCAAATATGTTAGCTCTAGTCGATGGCGTGCCTCGCACACTGCGGCTAGATGAGTTTATTCGTTACTACATCGAACACCAGATTGAAGTAATTGTTCGTCGCACCAAATACCGTTTAGCGGAAAAGGAAAAACGCGCACATATCTTGCAGGGTTACCTCAAAGCACTTGATGCATTAGATGCGGTAATTGCGTTGATCCGTGCATCAACTACACCCGAAGAAGCTCGCACAGGTTTGATGAAACTTCTGTCAGTTGATGAAATCCAAGCTAACGCGATTTTGGATATGCAGCTACGCCGCATCGCAGCGTTAGAGCGTCAAAAAATTAATGATGAATATGATGGCTTAATGGCTGACATTGTTGAGCTCAACAAGATTTTGGTAAGCCCCGAAAAACAACGCGAAATTGTTAAGACAGAGCTGGCTGATTTAGTTGCAAAGTACGGCGATGAACGCCGTACACAGATCATCGCAAGTGAGGGTGACTTTAGCGCTGAAGATCTCATTCCAGATCAAGATGTTGTTGTAACCATTACCCGAGGTGGATATTCAAAACGCACCATGGCAGATCTGTATCGATCACAACGTCGTGGTGGTCGCGGGGTAAAAGGTGCAGCACTCAAAGAAGATGATGTTGTAGATCATTTCTTTGTTGCATCAACCCATGATTGGTTGTTGTTCTTTACCAACCAAGGCCGGGTCTACCGTGCAAAGGTTCATGAATTACCAGATGCAGGACGTGATGCCCGGGGACAACATGTTGCTAACTTGATGGCTTTTAAACCAGATGAAAAAATCGCAGAAGTTTTGTCATTAAAGGATTACACAATCTCACCTTATTTGGTGCTAGCTACCCGCAACGGTTTAGTAAAGAAGACACCACTGAGCGAATATGATTCACCACGTACGGGTGGTCTTATTGCAATTACTTTAAAACCAGGTGATGAAGTTGTTTCTGCCTCATTGATTAACTCTGATGATGAACTTTTATTGGTTTCAACAAAAGGAATGTCATTGCGCTTTATCGCAGATGATGAATCACTACGTTCAATGGGACGTTCAACTAGTGGTGTTATCGGAATGAAATTCCGTACAGGCGATGATCTTTTAACGATGGCACGTGTTAACGCAGACCTTGCAAAGGATTCATTTGTATTTACCGCAACTGATGGTGGTTATGGAAAGAAAACTCCGATCAGTGAGTATCGATTGCAAGGTCGTGGCGGAATTGGAATTAAAGCCGCCAAGATCGATGAGAATTCACGTGGATCCCTTGTTAGCGCATTGGTTCTTCGTGATGAGGATGAGATCCTTGCGATCACTTCTGCCGGAACAGTTATGAGAACCCCCGCAGCTGAGGTCCGTCAGACCGGCCGCGACAGTATGGGTGTTCGCTTGGTCAACCTTGATGAAGGTGTAAGCCTGTTATCGGTGACTAAGAATGGCGAAGATGAGATTTCCGCGAAAAGTTAGTAGGGTTCGCATCCTGTAGTTATGGCGCTGCCCCCAATAGCGGTTTTGGCCGTTTTGGGAGTTAGTGAAGTTCAAGGTAATCTTGCACTTCTGCAATCAAGAGCAATCTTGTTGCGGGCCCATAGCTCAGCCTGGTTAGAGCGCTTCCCTGATAAGGAAGAGGTCGGTGGTTCAAGTCCACCTGGGCCCACCCGTTCTAATACGGGGACCTAGCTCAATTGGTAGAGCACCGCCTTTGCAAGGCGGGGGTTAGGGGTTCGATTCCCCTGGTCTCCACAGT
>JAGWVL010000003.1 GCA_018970885.1 Actinomycetales bacterium | reverse complement strand
TCTGCCGTAGTCACCTTGACTGAGGCAGGAATACCTTCAACGATCGCACTCAGTGCCTGACCATGTGACTCACCAGCAGTTAACCAACGCATGTGCATATTGTGACAGATATCGGTGCTATCTCGTCGCCAAATAAAGCGCTAGGCCCACAAAAATACTAGGTGCCAAAGGTATTTTCCGCTTGACCTTCTGATCTATCAGTCCAAGGACCAAAAGATAGAAAGTTGCAACACCAAGTAGATGTGAAAAAAATATTAGCGATGAAAATTGTTGGTCAGAGTTGAAGGCGAGAACAATGAGCAATAGCAGTTTCGCATCGCCCATGCCCATCCCACACAGGTGAAGCGTGATAACCAGAAGAAAGGAGATGACTAGATGAGAAATGGCGCCAAGGCCATTGACCGCGATGAAAGGTGCTAAACCGACAGTAAGAAGCCGTAGATAAACATTGGGGATTTTAAAACTCTTAATATCGGCAAGTGAGATAGGAATTGCCATCAGAGAAAGAATCAAGAGCATTGCTTCAGATTAGGTGAGTTTAGACTACAGATTTTTTGGGTGTGATTAACCAATCTGGTCTAACGCCGCCTTGCGCAGGAGATCGTACATTTCAGAGCGATTGACCGAAAGTTGTCCAAATATCTCTACTTGAGAAATCGCTTGATGTATCAACAGATCCAATCCATCAATAACCTTTTGGCTAGAGTTCATCCAACTTTGTGCAAGAGCCGTAGGCCAAGGATGGTACAAAACCTCAAAAAAAGTTCCCTGAGGCGATTTGAGACTTGCCTGAAACTCATCTGCCGCATGTGCTGGAGTTGTGTTGATCACTAAATCTGCGGTGTTGATTTGCAAATTTATCTCCCACGGCACAAACATAACTTCTCTCCCAGCAGCAGTTTTCATTTGTGCTTCGCGTTCTGGGTTTCGGTTGATCACCGTAATTGTGTCAGCTGCGTCTGAAACCGCCGCGACCGCTGCTCGAGCGGTAGCGCCTGCACCGATTACCAAACAGTGTTCAACCTTACTTATTCCATGCCCGATAAGTGCGTACTTGAAACCATCAACATCTGTACTTGTAAGGTTCCATCCGGTGTCTGAGCGAACGAGGGTATTTCCACCAGAGATCCTCTTTGCAATCTGGCTAGTGTTGTGTGCGATCCCAAGCGCCTCTTCTTTAAGTGGCATCGTCAACGAAAATGCGTCATTTGTAGTGGTCGACAAAAATCTTGCCAGATCCCCTGACTTTACTTCGATCGCTTCGTATCGCCCTTCAATTCCCACATGTTTGTACGCAAGCCTGTGCAACAAGGGGCTCAGTGAATGGCTAATGGGCGAACCCAATACAGCTGCATAGATCAATTGAACGCCCCCGCCTTCCGGTTTTTGGTATACAAAACTTTCCACGAATTGAACTCTTCGATACTCGATGTAAAGCGGGTATCCCCTGGGGCTACTGTAATGAAATACAACCAGTTGCCCGATGCTGGATTTAATGCCGCAGCGATTGCCGCACTTCCTGGGCTCCCGATAGGACCTGGTGGAAGTCCATAGCGTTGATAAGTGTTATACGGCGAGTTCAATAACGTCGAATTGCGACTTAAAAATATTTCACCTCGGATTTTCTTAATGAAATGAACTGTCGAATCCATCTGAAGTGGCATGTCAATTTCTAATCGGTTATAAACAACACGAGCAACTTTTGTAAAATCCTCCGGAACTCCCTCTGCTTGAACGATCGAGGCGATGATAAGTAACTGTTGCGGTGAGTACTTCTTGCCGCCCTTCAATAGCTGCTTCGCCTTCGGCTCTCGCGAAAAACGGTCGATCATCTCCTGAACCGCCGTTAGCGCTGAAGTACCCTCGGCAAAAGAGTATTGCGCTGGAAAGAGCAGGCCTTCACTATCTGAAAAGCCTTGAGGAAGTTGAAGTTGAGAGAATGCATTCTTAATTTCAGCCTTTGTAAACCCATAGCTGTTGAGTGCGCTTTGAATTTCGCTCTTCCACATACCCTCATTGATCTTTATCAAATTTGGAATACGTGTGGGATCTAGCAGTTGATCAAGTGCTTGCTGCGCTGAGATCTTTGCTGTTAATCGATGGCGACCTGGAGCTACCTTCTCTGATCGAGTATCGCCCACCGCCACCCGAAAGTACGCCTGTGAGGATTTTATGATTCCGGCGTCAAACAAGATCTGTGCTATTTCGGATCCTGTTGAACCAGCTGGTATCTCAATAATTTTTTCCTCTAAACCTTGGACCGAAGCAACACTTTGATAATCAGGGGCAGATGTGGTTCCAGAACGAATCAAGAAGAGTGAAATGGACAGCAGTAGTACAAAAACTCCCGCCAGCACGAGTCTTACTATCGACTTCACGAACTACCCTTTTGAAGCTCTAACGCAAATTCGAGAATTGCGACCGCTGCTGCCATGTCAATGCTATTTTTTGCCGCTTTCGCATTTATGCCCGAATCTCGCAGATTTCTAGATGCGCTCACTGTAGACATTCGTTCATCAACCATGATGACCTCGATCGTTGAAATCTCACGCAGATGTTGCGCAAAGCTAACCGCTTTTTGAGATGCGGTCCCCTCTTTGCCACTTAATAGCGCCGGATTTCCTACAAAGAGTTGTACCGGTTCAATCTCACGCAAGATATCTTCGATCTGAGTGAAAAGTGTTTTGTCAGTAGTTTTTAGCGTAGTCAAAGGTGAGCAAAGAATGGAGTCAGGATCACTCACCGCTACACCTATACGGACATCTCCATAATCAAAGGCGATTCGGCGTCCCCGTTGCATCATTTACCCAAGAAGAGATTGAGAAATAGCTGCGATCGCTTCCGATGACTGCGCAGGATTTGTTCCGCCACCTTGTGCGAAATCATCCTTGCCACCACCACCGCCTCCAAGAATTGCTGAGCCCACCTTTACGAGGGTACCTGCCTTAACTCCGGTAGCACGAGCCTCATCGCTGACAGCGACTACCAAAACCGGTTTCCCGTCGTTGCTACTTACAAGAGCGATAACGCTATTGCTGTTTTGTGAACGTAAATCAATCGCAATTTTTCTCAGATCATCTCCAGAGACTCCATCGGCCATCACTGAACCAATAAATGTATGACCGTTAATCAAGGTGGCACTCTTTGCTAGATCTCCAACTTGTGAAAGCGCTTGTGCCGATCTGACCGTTGCAAGCTCCTTTTCTATCTCCTTCATTTTGTTAAGCAAGTCAGAGATACGCTCAGGAAGTTCCTCGGTACGTGCTCCCTTCATTAACTCAGTCAATGAGTTCAACAAAAGATGCTCACGGGCTAAGAATCGATAAGCATCTACTCCAACGAGTGCTTCGACACGTCGAACACCGGCACCAATTGATGATTCCCCAAGCAACTTCACGACACCAAGTTGTCCAGAACGTGAAACATGCGTTCCACCGCATAATTCGCGAGCCCAATCTCCGACACTGACAACGCGAACGACATCTCCATACTTCTCGCCGAACAATGCCATTGCGCCAATCTCTTTTGCCTTTGCTTGGGACATGCTCTCTGCCGTGACCTCTAAATTGTCCATGAGCAAGGTGTTTACTCGTGATTCAACGTCATTGAGTACTGAGGATGAAACCGCACCTGTTGCTGGGAAATCAAAACGAAATCGACCGGGAGAGTTTTCTGAACCAGCTTGGGTCGCGGTTTCCCCAAGGATTTCTCGGAAAGCTTTGTGAACCATGTGGGTTGCGGTGTGTGCCCGAGAGATCGCTGAGCGCCTTTCGGAATCTATTTCAGCTAGCGCCTCTGATCCAACCTCAACACTTCCAGTTAAGACTCTTCCACGGTGAACAGAAATCCCTGGAACTGGTGATTGGACATCATCAATCTCGACGACAGAACCGTTACTCAATGTAATACGACCGCCATCTGCTAACTGTCCACCACCTTCTGCGTAAAACGGCGTTCTATTGAGAATAATCTCTACATCATCACCCTCTGATGCTGATGACACTGAAACACCATCAACCAAAATACCTGTTAGTGAGGATTCAGTGTTCAGATGTGTGTAGCCAACAAACTCAGTCCTGCCACTTTTATCGGCGATTGAACGATATACAGAAAGATCGGTGTGACCAGATTTTTTTGCTTTTGCATCAGCCTTTGCTCGATCTTTCTGCTCCTTCATCAAACGACGAAAGCCATCTTCATCAACACTTAGTCCCTCTTCGCGGGCCATCTCTAAAGTTAAATCAAATGGAAAACCATAGGTATCGTGAAGTTTGAAAACCTCTTCACCTGGAAGCACAGATCTCTTGCTTTCCTTTAAAGATTCTGATGCGAGGTCAAAGATTTGCGTGCCGCTCTTAAGGGTTTGTAAGAAACTTTCCTCCTCTGCAACGCTCACAGAGATGATGCGAGACTTATCTGAAAGCAGCTCAGGATATTGAGGCGCCATCGCACCAATTGCGGCTACGGTTAATTCAGACATGATCGGATCCATTGAGCCTAAAAGACGCATGTTGCGGATTGTGCGGCGCATCATTCGGCGGAGAACATACCCGCGACCTTCATTTCCGGGAGTAACTCCATCACCGATCAACATCGCCGAGGTTCGGGCGTGATCTGCGATAATTCGAAGTGAGACATCTGATTTTTCGGAGGCTCCATACTTCACACCAGTAAGCTCAGATGCTCGGTTTAGAATCTGAATTGTTGTGTCGATTTCATAAATGTTTTCAACGCCTTGGAGTAAAGCTGCGGTTCGTTCTAAACCTAAGCCGGTATCAATACTCTTGGCTGGAAGCTCTCCCAGAATTGGATATCCATCCTTACCGCCACCTGCACCTCGTTCATTTTGCATGAAAACAAGGTTCCATACTTCGAGGTAACGGTTTTCATCTGCGATCGGCCCACCTTCAACGCCGTATGCCGGACCGCGATCATAATAAATTTCAGAGCAGGGACCACATGGTCCAGGAACACCCATTGACCAAAAATTGTCCGCCATGTCTCGGCGCTGGATTCGCTCCTTAGGCACTCCAATTTGCTTGTGCCATATATCGGCAGCCTCATCATCATCGAGGTAAACAGTTACCCACAATCTCTCCTCTGGGAAGCCGTATCCGCCATCTGCAATAGGGCGCGTTAACAGCTCCCATGCGAGTGCGATCGCACCCTCTTTAAAGTAATCTCCAAAGGAAAAGTTTCCACACATCTGGAAAAAAGAGGCATGACGGGTTGTTTTACCAACCTCATCAATATCAAGTGTTCGAACACATTTCTGAACAGAGGTTGCACGCTTATAGGGAGGGTTAACCTCGCCAAGAAAGTAGGGCTTAAATGGCACCATACCAGCGTTAACTAAGAGCAGGTTGGGGTCATCTGCAATTAATGATGCAGAAGGAACAACGGTATGGGTTAACCCTTGACGGTTGTCAGATTCAAAGAAGCGCAGCCAGCGCGAACGGATCTCGGCGGATTCCACTAGTGAGGATCACTCAGCCTTCTTCTTCTTGGAACGACCTTTACTCATTTGTGCCGCTGAGAGAAGTGCTCCCGCAACCTTTACCGCAGAGCCATTTTTGTTGATAAAACCTGTAGTTGCTTCGGTGACCTTGTCTGACATCTCTTCAATATTTTTGCTTACACGGTTAATGCTGTGCAGTGGGCCATTAACTAAGGTAACGGTTGTATGGACCTCATCGATCAATGGTGCCGTCTCATCGGTAAGAGCTTTCAACGATGCCTTAGCCTCATCAACTAAACGACCTACACGTATTACGACGTACGCGATAGCCAGAGCGATAACAGCCAATGAAGAGGCTGCGATAATTGTTGCAATTCCACCTGGACCCATGTTGTTAGCCTACCTGACCCTTTAACTCTCTTGCGGGTTTTTAGGCTGTGGAACCCAATCTATTCCGCTCTCTTTTCTTTGAGCAGGCGTGATTGGAGTTGGAGCACCAGTTAATGGATCTCCTCCACTTGCTGTCTTTGGAAAGGCGATTACTTCACGAATTGAATCCGAGCCGGTTAACAATGCACAGACTCGGTCAAGTCCCAATGCGATTCCGCCGTGTGGTGGTGGGCCGTAGTTAAATGCTTCCAGTAAAAAGCCAAACTTGCTTGATGCTTCTTCATCACTTAAACCAATGACTGAGAAAACATCCTTTTGAATAGCGCGGTCATGGATACGAATCGAACCACCACCTAACTCTGTTCCGTTGAGCACGATGTCATAGGCGTAAGCCAATGCAGAAGCAGGATCAGATTTAAAGGTTGCGGCAAACTCAGGTTTTGGTCCGGTAAATGGATGGTGTACCGCCGTCCAGCCACCATCATCTGTCGGTTCAAACATAGGAGCATCTACAACCCACAAAAACTCCCACTTACCATCAGCGATGAGATTGCAACGCTTACCGATCTCTAGTCGAACCGCTCCTAAGAGATTAAGGGAATTTATTCGCTCTCCGGCAGCGAAGAAGATAGCGTCCCCCAATTTTGCTCCAGTGGCAGCAACAATTCCTGCACTCTCTTTCTCAGAGATGTTCTTTGATACTGGACCGCCTAGAGTTCCATCCTCATTTACCAAAATGTATGCAAGTCCTTTTGCACCTCGTGCCTTAGCCCAGTCTTGCCATGCATCTAACTCGCGGCGAGCAGATGATGCTCCCCCAGGCATAACAACGCCACCAACATATGGTGCTTGGAAAACACGAAATGGTGTCTCAGCGAAGAAAGAGGTTAGATCAACTAATTCATTACCAAACCGTAAATCTGGTTTGTCAGATCCGTAATTGGTCATCGCATCTGCATAAGTCATACGCTTTAATGGAAGAGGAATCTCATAATTAACCGCCTCCTTCCAAACTCGCGCAACAATCTTTTCAGCTACAGCTAAAATGTCTTCTTGGTCGATAAATGACATTTCGATGTCCAATTGAGTAAACTCTGGTTGGCGATCTGCTCGGAAATCCTCATCCCGGAAACAGCGAGCGATTTGGTAATACTTCTCCATTCCGGCAACCATAAGTAATTGCTTAAAAAGTTGCGGTGATTGAGGTAGCGCATACCAAGAACCTGGTTGGAGTCTTACAGGGACTAAGAAGTCACGTGCACCTTCGGGTGTAGATCGGGTGAGGTATGGTGTCTCGATCTCTAAAAAGTTTTCATCCTCCATCACACGACGGATTGTTGAGGTCACCTTCGAACGCAATCGAAGGTTATGAGCTGGCTTTTCGCGACGTAAATCCAGATAGCGGTACCGCAAACGAACCTCTTCGTTGATATCGGTGTCATCACCACTATCTACTGGGAATGGAAGCGGTGCCGCCTCTGAGAGAACAACAACGGTGTCGCCCATAACCTCAATCTCACCTGTTGCAAGATTTGTATTTTCGTTTCCAGCAGGACGTGCGACAACCTCACCGGTAATCAGCAAACACCATTCGGCACGAAGCGAGCCAGCAACCTTTTCATCGCGAATTACTACCTGTACTGAACCTGAAGCATCACGAAGATCAATAAAGGCAACTCCGCCATGATCTCGACGACGTGAAACCCAACCAGCGAGGGTGACAGTTTCACCTGCGTGTGTTTTACGCAGGGATCCAGCTTCATGTGTACGCAACATTGTGATTCCTAATTCTATTTGTTGAGCGCTTCGAACAACGAGTCAATCTTAACGGAGGTTGAGTGACCCGTTTTCATCTCTTTCAACTCAACAGTTCCACTCGAAAGTTCTGATTCACCAAGGACGATGACAAATGTCGCACCGCTCTTGTCTGCACCTTTCATAGCCCCTTTAAGAGCACGATCACCAAAAGCGATCTCAACCCGTTTTCCCTTGGCGCGAAGGTCTCTGGCGATAGTTAAAGCCTGCACCTTTGTCCCCTCGCCTAAAGGAATAATGAAAAGATCGGAAACAAAGGCTTCCTGAGCAATAACTCCTTCAGCTTCGGCAGCTAACAAGGCTCTGTCGACACCCAAACCAAAACCAATTCCTGACAGGGATTGTCCACCTAACTGCTCCATCAAACCGTCATAGCGACCACCGCCACCAATTCCAGATTGAGCACCCAGCAAATCATGAACAAACTCGAAGGTTGTACCTGTGTAGTAATCCAACCCACGAACCATGCGTGGGTTGAGTTGGAATGAAACTCCAAGCGCAGTCAAGTATTTGGTGACTGTTTCAAAATGTTCGCGCGATTCTTCGCTTAAGTAATTAACAAGTAAGGGCGCATCGGCCATCACCTTTTTCATCTCTTCACGTTTATCATCAAATAGACGCAATGGATTAATTGCAGCACGTGCTGCAGTTGCCTCATCTAATTTCAAGGTTGCAATAAATTTCAATAAATCAACCTTATGCGCAGCTCTTGATTGAGCATCTCCTAATGAAGTCAGTTCCAGTCGATACTTTGTTAGGCCCAGCGCCTTAAACCCCGCATCTGCAATCGCAATTACCTCTGCATCTATCGCTGGATCATCTAAGCCAATCGCTTCAATTCCAACTTGATAGAACTGACGGTAGCGACCAGCTTGTGGACGCTCTGCTCGGAAAAATTGTCCTGAATACCACACCTTTACCGGAAGTTGTCCGCGATCCAACCCGTGCTCAATCACAGAACGCATTACTCCGGCGGTTCCTTCAGGACGCAATGTGATAGATCTGCCACCACGATCTTCAAAGGTATACATCTCTTTGGAAACAACATCAGTTGATTCACCAACACCGCGTTTGAAAAGCTCGGTATCCTCAAAAACTGGAAGCTCAATCAACTGGTAACCAGCCTTACTTGCTGGTGCAATTAAACAATCGCGAACATGTTCAAAAGCACTAGAGCGTGGCGGCGTGTACTCACTTACTCCCTTAGGCGCGGTAATTTTTTGCTGTGACATCAATGTCGACCTACCAAACTCTTCAAGTAGGGATTGTTCTTCTTTTCATAGGCCATAGAGGTTTCAGGGCCATGACCTGGCAGGACTTGAAGGTGGTCAGACAAGGTCACAACTTTCTTACGCAATGTCTCCTCCATTTCTTTGGCCGAACCCGTTGGTAAATCTGTACGTCCAATCGAACCAGCAAAAAGCACATCCCCGCTGATTAATACCTCATCAGAGACCTCAAACATTAAAGATCCTCGAGTATGGCCTGGCGCATGAATCGCTTTAAAGGAAAGACCAACCAAATCAACAAGATCTCCATTACGAAGCTCTCGAACCTGCGCTGGTTCTACAAAGTTCATCCCCGAAAGGGTTGCGGCAAACTCTTGGCCATGAAGTTTTTCAGGAGCTGCAAGATATTCCCGGTCCTCGCTATGGATGTACGCAGGAATTGAGTAGCCATCTGCGATCGGTTGTATTGAAAAGGTGTGATCTAAATGTCCGTGCGTTGCGATAATCGCAACCGGTTTTAAGTTGTGGCGTTGGAGGATTTCATCCAATTGTGAGCTCACATCTGGCATTCCAGGATCGATAACTACGCACTCGCTCCCGGGTCCAGGTGCCAGGACCCAACAGTTGGTGGCAAACATTGGGGCGGCAAAAGAGTCGATTAGCAAACTCTCCACCCCCCTCATTCACGCTCATTATTGGCACGATTGACGCTCACACCATGAGACAGGGTACCTTTTGCTATACCAATCCACACTCGACCCACGCTTAGAGGGCTCAAATCTTCTAAGCATCGCACCCACCACATAGCGAGCCTTGTACAAAGGTAACGCGCTGAAAGGATCACTCTCATGACAGATATCAATTTCCCACACCAGGCTAGCGCTGCAAGTGCGTTAATCGGAGATCCTTCAGCCTTTGGTCGAGTTGCCGAAGATGGAACTGTTTATGTTCGTACTTCACAAGGAGAAAAAGCGGTCGGCTCATATCCAGGTAAGAGCCCAGAAGAAGCGCTCGCATACTTTGTTCGCAAATTTGAGGTTCTAGCAGCTGAAGTTGCTTTGCTCGCTGCGCGGATTAAGAGCGGTGCGATGGTACCCGCCGATGCTTACGCTGCTGTAAAGAAACTTCGCGACCAGGTTAAAGAGCTCAACGGTGTTGGCGATCTCGAAGCGCTAGCTGCATCTGTTGATCAGATTGAACCACTTATTGAAGGACATCGTGAGGCGTACGAGGCCAAGAAAGCCGCAGAAATAGCGGCAAAGGCTGCTCGTCGTGAACAGATTCTGGTTGAAAAGGAAAAGATTGTTGCTGAAGCTGAAACTCTGGCTTTGTCAGAGAGCTGGAAAGCAACAGGAGATCGATTGAAGGTCTTGTTGGATGAGTGGAAGGCAGCTCCACGTTTAGACAAAAAGACAGATGCTGAACTTTGGAAGCGTTTTTCTTCATCACGCAACAAGTTTGATAAACGTCGTCGTACCCACTTTGCATCCCTTGAAGCATCACAAGCGTTAGTTGCAGATGCGAAAAAGAAGATTGTTGAAGAAGCGGAGAAATTAGCTACATCTACTGAATGGGTTCCAACTGCTAAACGTTTCAAAGTGCTTATGGATCAATGGAAAGCAGCTGGTCGTGGAAAGAAAAATGATGATGCCAAACTGTGGGCTCGCTTTAAGGCTGCGCAAGATAAATTCTTTGCTGCTAAGAACGCCGATCTAGAAAAGCGTGATGTAACAATGGCAGCAAATCTTGCTAAGCGCCAAGAGTTGCTTCCATTGATTGAGGCACTTCTACCAATCTCAGATGTAAAAGAGGCACGTAAGAAGCTTAATGAGTACCTCCGTTCATGGGAAAAGATTGGAATGACTCACCGTGATAAGCGCGCATCATTAGATGCGCGAGTTGCTGCTGTTGAGTCAGCGGTCAAAGAGGCTGAAGCCGAGATTTGGCGCAAAACCGATCCAGCAGCAAAGAAGCGTGCTCAAGAGGTTGTTGCCCAATTAACTGAATCTATTGCTAGCTATGAAAAGTCGGCGGCAAAGTATGCTGCAAGCGGTAATACTAAGAAGGCTAATGAAGCAAATGAATCCGCTGTTGCACGCAGAGTATGGTTGGCTGAAGCGGAAAAGAGTCTTGCAGAGTTCAACTAAGACTTAGGTATTAGTTGTTGGTAGTCCTGTAAACATCGTAAACCCCTTCAATACCTCGTACCGCTGCTAAAACCGCGTCAAGGTGTGTGGCATCTGCCATTTCAAAGGTAAACCGTGAAAATGCAGTGCGATCCTTCGATGTACTAACCGCAGCGCTAAGAATGTTAACGTGTTGATCAGACAAGGTACGAGTAACATCAGCCAACAACGATGCGCGGTCCAACGCTTCAACTTGGATGTTTACTAAGAAGATAGACGCTGCACCCGTACGCCACTTTACATTGACTACACGATCTGCTTGATGCTTTTGAAGATCTGATGCATTTGTGCAATCTGATCGATGGATTGATACACCGCTGCCCTTTGTAATGAAACCCATGATGGAATCACCAGGAACGGGTGTGCAACAACGTGCAAGCTTTACAAGGACATCATCTGTTCCTTCAACCTCGACAGCATTACTTGATCGTCGAGTTGAGGGAACTCGATTGGGTAAAACATCCATTGTTGGCTCAGGATGAGAATCTTCTGCGCCCAGTGAAGCAACCAACTTGTCAATGATGGATGCTGCTGAAACATGGCCATCGCCCACCGCTGAATACAATCCATCGATATCTGAATAACGAAGATCATGGGCTAACTCAAGGAGTGATTGACCTGCGAAGATTTTTTGAAGTGGTAGACCGGCTTTACGCATTTGTCGAGCGATAGATTCACGCCCAGCATCAATCGCTTCTTCGCGACGTTCCTTGCTAAACCACGCTTTGATCTTCGAGCGGGCCCGTGGACTTTTAACAAAGTTGAGCCAGTCTCGACTAGGGCCTGCAGATTCACTCTTGTTGGTAACTATCTCGACAACATCTCCATTATGGAGGCGAGATTCAAGGGGAACTAAACGACCATTTACCTTGGCTCCAGCGCAACGCAATCCGACATCGGTGTGAACTGAAAAAGCAAAGTCAACCGGTGTGGAGCCACCAGGAAGGGCAACAACACTTCCCTTTGGTGTAAAAACGAAAACCTCGGGAGTACCTAAATCAAAACGCAGCGCTTCAAGGAATTCGGAAGGATCCTCTGTCTCCTTTTGCCACTCATGTAACTGACGAAGCCACAACATCTCTGGTGAGGACTCGTTGTTTTCAGGACCTTGCTTGTACTTCCAGTGGGCTGCTATTCCGAATTCAGCTCGGGCGTGCATGTCATATGTTCGGATTTGAATTTCAATCGCTTTACCCGTTGGTCCGATAACAGTGGTGTGTAAAGATTGATAAAGATTGAATTTTGGCATTGCGATGTAATCTTTGAAGCGCCCCGGCACTGGACTCCAACGGGCATGAATAGATCCGAGTACCGCGTAGCAATCTCTTACATCGTTGACTAAAACTCTGATTCCCACTAAATCGTAGATGTCATTGAACTCTCGCCCACGTACAACCATTTTTTGATAGACAGAAAAGAAATGTTTTTTGCGACCGGTAACCGTTGCGTCGATTTCATCACGTGCTAAATCTTCTTTAACTAAGCCGATAACTTCCTCGGTTAGCTTGTCACGAGAAGGTGAACGTTCTGCGACTAAACGAGAGATTTCTTCAAACTTTTTAGGTTCCAGAACTTCAAACGACAGATCCTCTAACTCCCACTTAAGGGCATTCATGCCAAGTCGATGAGCCAAAGGTGCATAGATATCAAGGGTTTCACGCGCTTTACGCAGCGCACTTTCTGGTGAAACAAATTTCCAAGTGCGTGCGTTGTGCAGGCGATCAGCTAACTTAATTACCAAAACGCGAATGTCGCGAGACATGGCAATAACCATCTTGCGCACTGTTTCAGCTTCTGCGGTAGGACCATAGGTCAATTTGTCTAGTTTTGTAACACCATCAACAAGGTCTGCAATCTCATCACCAAAATCAAGACGCAATTGCGTTAATGAGTACTGGGTGTCTTCAACAGTGTCATGCAAAAGCGCTGCAATGATAGTTGCAGGGTTTAAACCAAGGTGAGCCAGAATCTCTGCTACCGCAACGGGGTGGGTAATGTACGCTTCACCTGATTTTCGAAGCTGTCCATCATGTGCAACCCGAGCAACTTCAAAAGCGCGAGAAACTTCCTCACCATTAACCGAGGCATGGTTTTCTTTGAGAGCACTAATGACAGGTGCTATCAAAGTATCCACAAAAGACCTTACTTACGACCTTTACGCTTTGGCTGGTTGCGTGGTCCCCGACCATTGATCGCAGCCGCTGGTGTTGATGATGCTTCAGTCGAGACCCCACCGCGAGCATTTACTCGCTTAGATAGCGCCATCATCGCTGGCTCCTTCTCGCGAAGCTGTGCCAACACTGGAGGAGCAATAAAGATCGATGAGTAGGTTCCAACAATTAATCCGATGAACAATGCAAGAGAAAGATCCTTGAGTGTTCCTGCACCCAGTAATCCAGCTCCCACGAAGAGGATTGAGGCAACTGGTAACAAGGCAACTATTGATGTATTTGTAGAACGAACTATCGTCTGATTGACTGCGAGGTTAACCGCTTGCGAATAGGTCTTTGTCGATGAGGATGTGATTGATTTCGTATTTTCACGAACCTTATCGAAGACCACCACCGTGTCATACAGTGAATAGCCCAGAATGGTTAAGAATCCAATAATCGTCGCCGGCGTGACATCAAAGCCCACCAATGCGTAGATTCCAACGGTGATGAAAACGTCGTGAACAACGGCAACGATCGCAGCAAATGCCATTTTTGGCTCAAGTGCCATTGCAAGATAGATCATTACTACCAGCAAGAATCCTAAAAGCCCATACAAAGCCTTACGTGTAATTTCCTTACCCCATGATGGCCCAATGATTTGAGTGTCAATCGATGCGACAGCTACGGAAAACTTTGCTGCCAATGCATCCTGCACAGCGTTGTTTTGAGCAGTTTCCAGCGCACCAGTTTGAACGCGAACCTTGTTATCACCCAGAACCTGAATGATTGCCTCCCCTGGTACCCCAGCTTCGGCAACAGCTGCACGCGCTTGCGTCACTGAAGGGTTTTGAGTTGTAACGGTGAAAGAAGACCCTCCTTTAAACTCAATTCCTAGATGTAAACCTTGTAACGCAAGTGCTCCGATAGAAAGCAGAACAAAAACAGCCGACAGTGTGTACCAACGACGACGACGTCCAATGAAGTTAACAGATGTCTCTCCACGGTATAAACGGCCACCTAGTCCAGATAGTTTCGACATGTTATGCCTCCTTCGCAACGGACATACCCAGGCTCTTTGAAGAAAAACCTGAAAGTGGATGTCCTGAGTTAAAGAACTTACTTCGTGAAACAAGGACCAGCGCCGGCTTGGTGAACCAGAAGATAATGATTAAATCGATAAGTGTCGTCAATCCGAGTGTGAATGCAAATCCTCGCACTCCACCCACTGAGAAGACATACAACAAAACCGCAGCGATCAGTGACACAAAGTCAGCTACCAAGATCGTACGGCGAGCACGGACCCAACCAGTCTCAGCCGCGGTTCGTAGGGTGCGGCCTTCTCGCATCTCATCTCGAACACGCTCAAAGTAAACAATGAATGAGTCGGCGGTAACACCAATCGCAACGATTGCACCAGCAATACCGGCAAGGGTCAAGGTGAAACCGATCCACTCACCTAGCAACAGGAACAATAGGTAGAGCATTCCACCAGCGATCGCCAATGAACCAACTGTTACAAAACCTAATGCTCGGTAGTACAGCAGGGTGAAGATAACTACTAAAAGCAAACCTAAGGCTCCTGCGAGCAAGCCCGCGTTCAGTTGATCAGCACCAAGAGTCGGTGAAACCTGTTGAACTTCTCCGCGATCAAATGCGAGTGGAAGCGCTCCGTACTTCAAAACATTTGCAAGATCTTGAGCCTCTAGTTGCGTGAAGCTTCCAGTGATCTGTGCGTTTCCTGATGGAATCGCCTCAGTAATGCGCGGTGCTGAAACAACTAAGCCATCCAGCACAATTGCTACCTGATTTGTTGGTTCTGGAAGAGATGTTACGCGGGTTGTTAACGCACCGAAGGCTGAAGTTCCTTCACCATTAAAGGTAAGACTTACAAACCAGTTGCTTCCTGCTTGAGTATCCAAACCTGCAGCGGCCTTAGAAATCTGACGACCGAGAACTTCAGCGGGAGCAAGGATGTATTTAGTTCCGCCGGCGCGATCACATGCGACCAAGGTATCTGTTGGCGAATCCGCACCTGTTCCCTGAAGATTTTCTGGCTTTGTACAATCAAGTGCAGCAAATTTTGCATTGATCTCAGCACTTACACCTGCTGCAGGAGTCGCTGCTGCATCAGCTGCTGCTGGAATTCCGGAAGCAGATGCAAGCACCTGACGGAATCGAAGCTCAGCTGTTTGTCCAACTAATTCAACAACGCGTCGTCCCGTATCTCCCGGAACAGAGATTACGATCTGACGATTTGTGCCACTTCCTTGCGCAGCTACCTCTGATTCTGCAACACCGAGTGAGTTCACACGTTGACGGATGATTGAAACCGCCTGATCGATCGCTTCGCTCGTAACCTTTCCTTCATCTCCCGGTGCGATTCGTGGTTGTAAGGTGACTGAGGTACCGCCGCGTAGATCAAGACCTAAGCGAACTGAGGTAGCTCCTTGGATGAAGACAAGGCTTGCCATAGCCACAAGAACAAGGGCGAGAATCGCCAAAGTACGTGCTGGGCGGGAACTCGACTTGATTGGCTTATTAGTTGTAGACATAGGGGCAGAGTCTAGGCGTCAGATGCGGGTAAGTCGAAAAGCGAGGCAAGTTCAGCTGGTGGTGTTCGTCCTATATGACGCCATCCCTGCGCAGTTGCCACTCGACCACGAGGCGTACGAGCCATAAAGCCATTTCTTACAAGGAATGGCTCAGCTACCGATTCGACGGTTTCGACCTCCTCGCCCACTGCGATTGCCAGAGTTGAAACTCCCACCGGTCCCCCACCAAAGCGCTCGATCAACGCCACAAGAACTGCTCGATCGAGGCGATCTAGACCTAACTCATCGACTTCGTACATCTCTAATGCAGCTTGCGCATCCGATAGCGAAATCGTCGAACGACCTTGGACCTGTGCGAAATCTCGGACACGGCGTAGCAATCGATTTGCGATTCGCGGAGTTCCACGGGAACGACCGGCAACTTCGATAACAGCATCCTTAGCAATGGAAATCTTCAGGAGCTCTGCACTTCGAGTGATGACATGAGCAATCTCCTCTTCATTATAGAAATCCAAATGTGCTGTAAAACCGAAACGATCTCTTAAAGGACTAGGCAAGAGACCCGCACGAGTTGTTGCGCCAACTAATGTGAAATGAGGAAGTTGTAGCGGAATCGCGGTTGCTCCCGGGCCCTTCCCAACAATGACATCAACCCGAAAATCCTCCATCGCTAGGTACAACAACTCTTCGGCAGGGCGTGGTAATCGATGAATCTCATCCAAAAACAAAATCTCACCTTCAACTAGTGAAGACAGGATGGCAGCCAAATCTCCGGCATGGGTGATTGCCGGACCACTAGTAATTCGAATTGGTGCATTCATCTCACCCGCAAGAATCAGTGCAAGGGTTGTCTTTCCCAATCCTGGTGGTCCAGATAGCAAGATGTGATCGGCGGGAGCGTTGCGATGACGTGCTGCAGTGAGCAACACATCAATTTGCTCACGTACTCGATGTTGACCTACAAAATCAGATAGTGATTGAGGACGCAATGCGTGTTCTAAGGCAGACTCTTCACTCTTGATTTGCGGAGTAATTAAACGGTCATCAGCCACGAGAGCTCTTTCCACTAGCAAGTGTGAGTTTGAGGAGCTCACTTAATTCAAGTGTTGAAGCATCGATCCCATCGGAGTGAAGTTTTGCAACTACATTAGAGATTGCACCATCTGATTCTTTTGGAGAAAAACCTAATGAAACTAAGGCACTCGATAACTGCTCTCTCCACGCAGGTTGATGCCCCTTGTACAACTGACCATGAGAGAGATCACTCAACTTACCTTTAAGTTCAAGGATTAAACGTTGAGCCCCCTTTCGCCCAATTCCGGGTACCTTTTCTATCGCTGCAATATCCTCTTGGGCAATCGCCCTGCCTAAATCTTCAGGGGTTAATGCACCAAGGATTGAAAGTGCAACCTTTGGTCCAATACCCGACACCGTTTGCACAAGCTCAAACAAGCTCCGCGACTCTTCATTAACAAAGCCAAAGAGGGTCAAGGAGTCTTCTCGGACTACCAAAGAGGTAAACAGTTGAATCTGTGAACCAAGATTTACCTGATTTGTTGTTGAAGGTGTAACTAAAACTGTTAATCCAAATCCCCCAACTTCAACTATTAAACGATCACTTTGTATTGATCGAACATTTCCACTGAGTAAAGAGATCATCGAGATCTCAGTTTCTTGATCCGCACCTGTTCTTCCGCAGCGGCCGTTGCAAGCCGAGTTGTCCCCGCACCTCGCCAAATGTGACATATGGCTAGCGCTAAGGCATCGGTTGCATCAACTGGTTTAGGAACGCTATCAAGTCTTAAAATCTTTTGAACCATCTGCGCAACTTGAGCTTTATTGGAGCGGCCATTTCCAGTTACAGATGCCTTCACCTCAGATGGAGTATGCATCATCACAGGAATTCCGGCTTTGGCTGCCAACAACAAAGCTATTCCTGCAGCTTGTCCAGTACCCATAACTGTTCGAACATTATGTTGTGAGAAAACTCGTTCCACCGCTATCACATCAGGTTTCCACACATTGATCCACTGAGATAATTGTTGATCAAGATCCAATAATCGTTGTTCAAGTGGCGAATCGGTGGGGGTAAGAATGATCCCAACTTCAACCAGGGAGATAGCAGATCCCACAGCACCGTCGACAATGCCGACACCACAACGAGTCAGACCTGGGTCAACACCCAAAACTCTCATTGCGCTCACCATGCTTTCTCCATCTGCCAACGTTCAAGCCTAAGGTGATTGAACTATGGTCTAGTCGAGGCTCGCCATAACTTCATCAGAAACATCAAAGTTACTGTAAACATTTTGAACATCATCTAGCTCTTCAATCGCATCGATCAACTCAAATACCTTCTTCGCACCTTCGGCATCCAGCGGAATACTCATAGACGGCAAGAATGATGATTCGGCTGATTCATAATCAATACCGGCAGCCTGTAACGCGGTACGAACCGGAACTAGATCAACCGGCTCGCTCACAATCTCAAAAGCTTCACCGAGATCATTAACCTCTTCAGCTCCAGCCTCAAGAACTGCCTCGAGAATTGAATCCTCAGTCAATGCGCCATCCTTTTTAACAATGACTACACCTTTTCGATTAAATAAATATGAAACAGAACCTAGATCTGCCATGGATCCGCCATTACGAGTTACCGCGACCTTGACTTCTGATGCTGATCGATTTCGGTTATCCGATAAACACTCGATCATTATCGCAACACCATTGGGACCGTAGCCCTCGTACATGATGGTGATCCAATCCTTTGCTCCAGCTTCTAGACCAGCTCCACGTTTAATTGCACGTTCGATGTTGTCAGATGGCATCGAAGATTTCTTGGCTTTAGCGACCGCATCAAAGAGTGTTGGGTTGCCATCCATATCAGCGCCACCATTTCGCGCTGCAACTTCGATTGCGCGAATCTGCTTTGCGAACACCTTCGCACGACGACTATCGATAATCGCCTTCTTATGCTTAGTCGTAGCCCACTTGGAATGGCCTGACATGATTTCACCTCACCTGATAAATGTTCACCTGAATCGAGGATTACTTTACCTTCTCAAGTGCAGGACGTGCCACATGCTCAATAAAGTAGCGGTGAATGCGGTGATCCCCCGTTAACTCTGGATGGAATGAAGTTGCAAGCGCAGTGTGTGAACGGACCGCCACGGGATGTGAGTTTATTGAGGCTAAAACCTGTACCTCATTTCCAACCTTTTCAACCCACGGTGCACGGATAAACACAGCGCGAATTAACTCTTGTGAACCATCTGCAAACTCAATATCTGATTCAAAGGAATCTACTTGACGTCCAAAAGCATTTCGTCGAACTGAAATATCCAACCCACCGAAACTCTTTTGACCAACCTTTGCATCAAGGATTTCAGCCGCTAGCAAAATCATTCCTGCACACGATCCATAAACCGGCGTTCCAGATGCGATTCTTTCTCTCAATAAATCGTAGATACCGAATACTTCAGATAATTGAGCGATTGTCGTTGATTCTCCACCTGGGATAACCAAAGCATCAATTGATTGAATTTCAGACTCTCGGCGAACGGGTACGGCATCTACTCCACAAGCAATTAAGGAGCTTATGTGCTCACGGACATCACCTTGTAGAGCTAAGACGCCAACCTTCATTGAATTGGAAATTACCAACCGCGTTCTGCAAGGCGGTGTGGAGCTGGAAGATCAGCAACATTTATACCAACCATCGCCTCCCCTAATCCACGAGATGCATCAGCAATAACCTTCGGATCATCCCAAAATGTGGTTGCCTTAACGCAAGCGGCGGCACGCTGCGCTGGGTTTCCAGATTTAAAGATTCCGGAGCCAATGAACACACCATCAGCGCCCATACTCATCATGAGCGCTGCATCTGCAGGTGTTGCAATTCCACCTGCGGTAAACAAGACAACTGGGAGTTTTCCGGTTTGTGCAACCTCTTTTACCAAATCATACGGAGCTTGCAGCTCCTTCGCAGCCACGTACAACTCATCCTCTCGTAGCGAAGATAGACGACGAATCTCTCCACCGATTTTGCGCATGTGTTGCATCGCATTTGACACATCACCAGTTCCTGCTTCGCCCTTTGAGCGAATCATTGCGGCACCTTCATTGATGCGGCGAAGAGCTTCACCAAGATTGGTTGCGCCACAAACAAAGGGAACTGTGAAATCAAACTTATCGATATGGTTTTCATAATCTGCAGGTGTCAAAACCTCAGACTCGTCGATGTAATCAACACCAAGTGACTCCAAAACACGGGCTTCGACAAAGTGACCGATTCGAGCCTTGGCCATAACTGGAATTGACACCGCTGCCTGAATCTTTTGAATCATGTCTGGATCAGACATACGAGCAACTCCGCCTTGTGCGCGAATATCTGCCGGAACGCGCTCCAGCGCCATTACAGCTACCGCACCAGCATCCTCGGCGATCTTTGCCTGTTCGGCGTTAACGACATCCATGATGACGCCACCCTTGAGCATTTCCGCCATTCCGCGTTTAACGCGACCGGTGCCAGTTACTTCAGCCATGATTTATTACTCCGCTTCAATCGAAAGATAGAGCCCAATCCTACTTCGTCTTTTCAATGACGCGCACGGTGAATTCAGGCTCACGATCGGTCAGAGCGACCCACACTTGGCCAGGCGCGAACTTCATTGGCGAACCATCAGGCAATACAAATGTTGTACCTGAATCTGCATAGGCACGATTCCAGGTAGTTGTGAAGAGCTCGCCATTTCGAAGGACGTACGCCTTACCAGTACCAATAGTTTCGGATAAAGGAGTCACTCCTCCGAGTTTATCTCCGTACTCTGATGGAGAGATTTTTACCATTTGAATTACAAGGGTTGTAGGTCCTAAGACGATTCCACTCTCGGCCACATTTAATCTGCCGTTATGGGAGAGCAGCCAACGAGATTCACTTTGTGACCATTGCGCCATATAGGTTGCAGCGGGCCAATTGATAACAACTTTTTGTGTGAGAACACCACCTTCAGGATTGTCGCCAAAAATAAAGCCAACACTCTTAGCCACATCAACCGGAAGTTTTTCATCCACAATTTTTTGCATTAACAAGTCGGCCCGAAGCACCATCGCATACGGTGAAATTCTGGTCGGATCAGTTGTGTAAATCTTAGAACTTTCGTGTTGTGCACCAAGATCCTCAAGATTAGCAGCTGCTATAACTGGAAGAAGTTTTCTTTGTGCGCCACTGTAAGCAAATGCGACCCTTCCAAACTGACTCAAGATGTCTATGTCTGAAATTCTTGCACTTCGTACCGGACCAACTCTCACCGGAATTTTCGACGAGAAGATCGCGGCCAGACGAGTCAATCCACCTTCGACTTGTTCGATGTAAACCACATCGGCTTCTTCTAAACCAATTTGGGGATGAGCCATATTCGTATCATCAATTTTTACGGCAAGCACTTGTCCGGCTATTCCTTCGCGACCACTTAAAACGCTTACAGCTTTTTTGTCAGGAAGTATCCTCGTTATCGCCGCACAACTTGTTAACAGTAGTGAAGAGGTTACGATCAGAGATAAGACTCTTTTAGAGAACATCTGCTTCAAACTCGTAAGTGATTGGAAGTGGAGCGGTACCGGCTAAACGGAAAAGTCGAACGATAAATTTTCCTCTCACCAACTGGGTACGTGCGACAGCATCGGTATGGATGGCGATTGCAACTCGAATCTTGTCGGTAAGAGCTGAAAGTTCAGTCAAAAGAGCGCTATCGGCAGCAGTTTCTAAATGCTCGGAATCTTCCAGCAGCAAACCAAGGGCTCCCGATAAACCACTTTCAGCCTGAGAACGGTTTTGAATATCTGCATCGCGGGCCTGATAAGCAGCGGCGGTAAGAAGAACTGAACTGGCAGGATCTGCAATGTCACTGTGTGCAATCTCGAGCGCTACAGCAGCTCTCTTCTGCAGCAACACATCCAAGTTCGCCCAACTTGTTTCAACGCGATGATGAAGTCGATCCAAGCGAGTTGCAGTGAAAGTTAGGTACCAGGTTGAAATCAAGAGCATTAGAAGCAGGAAAAACCATCGAGTCATTATTTATCATCCTTGTTGAGGAAACGATTCCAAGGGCGCGTATCAGATGCTAAACGCACCTTTTCACTTCCAACAATTGACATCTCGTAAACGGAGTAAATTTGCTGTGCAACTACCGCCCAATCAAATTTTTGAGCATGAGTTCTTCCAGCAGCTGACAAAGTCTGGCGCTTTTCTTTATCACGTAGTAGTTCGATAACGACCTTAGCCAACTCAGTTGGACTCTCTGATTCAAAGAGTGCTCCGAATTGACCGTGTCCCAAAAGGTCATCGAATGCGGGGATGTCACTGGCTACAACGCATGCACCACCTGCTAATGCTTCAGCCAAGATAATTCCGAAGGATTCACCACCAGTGTTAGGCGCAACGTAAACAGAGACTGAGGACATGAAATCTGCCTTCTCTTCTTCACTTATTTTGCCAAGAAACTCAAAACGATGACGCAATTGCGGATCAATGCTCTCAATTACCTCATCGGGATCTCCGGGTCCTGCAACAAAAACCTTTACATCTGGCGCAAAACGAGCGATTACAGGTAAAGCTTCTACTAAAACACTCAATCCCTTTCGCGGCTCTTCAAATCTTCCGATAAATCCAATGGTGTTTCCAGACCATTTTTCTTCACGCCTTCCATGCGCATACCGACTTGCGTAAATGCCATTGGGAATAATGATCGCATCAGTATCTAAATGATCGGTCAGAGTTAAACGTGCAGCTTCTGAAACAGCAATGCGAGCCGACAATTTTTCAATCGCTGGCTCAAGAATTGGTCCAATTGCAAAGATGATCTTCTGACGCTTTGCAGCTGCATGAAATGTTCCGACCATCGGTCCATCTGCGGCCCAGCAGGACAAGAGTGATATTGATGGAATAGCGGGTTCATGAAGGTGAAGAAGGTCAAAATCTCCCTGTGATATCCACTGACGCACACGAGCAAAGGCAACCGGTCCAAAGAGAACTCGAGCAACTGCGCCGTTATACGGAATTGAGATTGGTTTTCCAGCATGGACCACGTAATTTGGCAAATTAGATTCATCAATTGCGGGGGCAAGAACCGATACCTCGTGGCCTGAAGCAATCAAAAATTCTGCCAGATCACGGATATGGTTTTGCACTCCCCCAGGTGTGTCCCAGCTATAGGGACAGACAATTCCGATCTTTAAAGAACGGGTAAGCATTACTCACGCTCCTTAAAGTCGCCATCAATCCATATTCGTTGCAACATGTGCCAATCTTGAGGAGTTTGCGAAATTCCCTGCTCAAAATGCTTTGCGGTCAGCTGAACAATCTTTCGTACCTTTTCACTTTCTTCTCCTGCATTAGGTAAATCAACACTCTTGAAATCGATATGAATTCCCTTTTCGGTATAGGAAACAAAGGCTGTAATAAGAGGTGCTTGCGTTTTAAGAGCTAGCAGTGCGGGGCCAGGTGGCATTCGCGCTGTGCCATTGAAGAATTCAACATCAACACCCGAACGAGATAGATCTCGGTCAGCAACAAGTGCAACTAAAGCGCCTTGTCGCAACCGTTGTACCAAAGTGTCCAGAACTGCGCCATCAAGTGGCAGTACTTCCATTCCCATTGCTTCTCGGTATGCAAGGAACTTAAGAAACAGTTTCTCTGGCCTTAATCGCTCTGCGACTGTGACTAGGGGAATTCCTTTAGCGCAAAAATATGCTCCGGCGTGATCCCAGTTACCTGCATGAGGAAGGGCAACTATAACGCCGGTCTTAGCCGCCACCGCGTCGAGAAGTAAGTGCTCATTTGTGACTGACACAGTCCCAGATACTCGGTCTGCGGACCAATCAGGAAAGCGAAAGGTGTCCACCCAGTAACGCATGTATGAACGCATAGCCTCTATCACAAGTAAATCCAAGTTCAGTTTGGTAATCGATGGTTGAGTACGCTCAAGATTGGACCTTAATCTTTGAACATTTTTCCCATTTTGTTTTACTAAGTAATCTGCCACTCGATAGGCCAAGTTGTAGGCGGTCTTTTCTGGTAGCCATCTGACCAAACGCCAGCCTGCAAAGTAAAGGTGAGCAGATAAATTCTCTTTCACTTTAGATTGCTCGCTTTATGATTAACATTCTTTGAATCACGGTGAATGATCCAAGTATGGCTAGAACCCACATTCCAATCGCAAGCACATAAGGAACACCCAAACCATCAAATCCAATAGCTGCCAGAGATATAATTAGGCGTTCGGTTCGCTCTGCAATTCCTCCAGAACAATCGATTCCAAAACTCTCGGCTTTTGCTCGTATGTATGGAACCAATAACCCTGTCACTAGAGTCCCCAAAACTACATACGACAATTGATCATCGTGATTTATCAAATAGATTGAAACACCTATCAAAATCGACGAATCGGTTATTCGATCAATAGTCGAATCCAAGAAGCCACCCCACTTGCTAGAACCTGCGCTCGATAATCTCGCCATGGTTCCATCAAAAAGATCACTCAACGCCAGTATGCAGATTGCAAGGGTTCCAACGAAAAAATTACCCCGCGGATAGAAGTAAAGCGCGCAGCTGACAACGCCCACCGCACCTACCCAGGTAACCACATTCGGAGTGATTCCTCGACGCAGTGCAAAAGCTGCCACGGGGGTAATAACCCGAGTGACCGCTGGCTTTAAACGTGCGCTTAACATCAAGGACCATCGTAGGCTGACCCAGTGCAAACACAAATCCCCAAGGGCAAGATTCACGTCTACGGCCATGCCAGCGCTGAGCCTGAACTAGTGGCTAAAACCTTTGCTGGTGTTTTTACCCAAGAGGTTCACAGCGATAGCGATTTGGCCATCTTTGCAATTAATCCAGCTACTGGCATAGATCAACAGACAATCCAATTGTGGGCTGATCTAGATGAGTTTCAAATTCCACGTCTGGTTGTGGTCACGCACTTGGAAAAGCAAGAGGCAGATTTCGATGATGCAGTGATGATTGCTAATCGTGTTTTCGCTCCGATGGCTACCCCATTTTTAGTTTTACATGATGAACAAGGGTTACCAGTTGCACTTATTTCGCTAGTGGATTTATCGATCATCGATTACTCAACCTCTCCACCTTCAACCCGAATGAGTGAACCCGAGCATCAAACCTTGGTTCAAGAGTTTAGAGATGAGTACTTAGAGTTGATACAGAGCTCTGGCGAGCAAGCATTTCCTGCGGGATTACTTTTTCCAGCGATTCCGCTCTGGATTGAAAAAGGGATCGGTGTCGATATTGTGAGGCGGTACATTGAGGAACTTCAATAGCTACCAAGCAGCTGCGATCTCTTCTCGAGTCAAATGCAGCAGCTGAGGTAAGACCTTTGTTTTCCCAATTATCGGCATAAAGTTTGCATCCCCGCCCCAACGTGGAACAACATGTTGGTGAATGTGGGCAGCTACTCCAGCACCCGCAATTGCTCCTTGATTCATACCAAGGTTGAATCCTTCAGGCGATGAAACTTTGCGGATTGTTGTCATGGCATGAGAAGTCAGATCGGTAATTTCGTTCCGCTCTTCAACGGTTAAATCAGTTAAATCAGCAACATGTCTCAATGCACAGACCAAAAGATGTCCTGGGTTGTATGGGTACAGGTTCATCACTACATAAGCATTTTTCCCTCTGTGCACAATCAAACCCGCTTGATCATCCTTTGCAGGAATTTCGCAAAACGGGCACGAGACATCATTGCCTGCTAGTGGTCTATTTTCTCCACGTAGGTATTCGAGACGATGTGGTGCCCATAAACGTTGCCAGCCATCGGGCATCCCTGCACCATTGATTTCGTGGCTCATTGATCACACCTGAGTACGTTCGGCGACAACCTTTTTAATCTCAGCTATCGCATCTGCAATTGGAATTCCATTTTTCTGTTCGCCATTGCGATAACGGAAGGAAACCGCTCCAGCCTTTTGATCTTCCTCACCTGCGATGACCATGAATGGGATCTTCTGCATCTGTGCATTTCGCACCTTTTTCTGCATGCGATCATCCGATGCATCTAACTCGGCTCGAATTCCAGCTTTGCGCATCGCAAGCATGACCTCACCCAAATAATCAGCAAAAGTATCGGCAACTGGAATTCCAATTGCTTGTACTGGAGCTAACCAGGGAGGAAATGCTCCGCTGTAATGCTCAGTCAAAACACCAAAGAATCGTTCAATGGATCCGAACAATGCTCTGTGAATCATGACAGGTCTTTGACGGGTTCCATCTGTTGCAGAGTATTCAAGTTCAAAACGTTGCGGAAGTTGGAAATCTACTTGGATCGTTGACATCTGCCATGTTCGACCAATCGCATCCTTTGCCTGCACAGAAATCTTCGGTCCGTAAAAAGCCGCGCCTCCTTCATCTAGAACAAGTTCGAGATTTTGTGCAGTAGCAGCTTTTCTTAAAGCTTCTGTTGCCTCAGCCCAATCAGCATCCTCACCAACAAACTTCTCTTCATTTTTGGTAGAAAGTTCAAGGTAGAAATCATTTAATCCATAATCACGCAACAAGTTAAGAACGAAGGTAAGCAATGAATCTAACTCCCCCACCATCTGCTCTTTAGTGCAATAAATGTGGGCATCATCCTGTGTAAAGCCACGAGCTCGTGTAATTCCGTGAAGAACTCCTGATTTCTCGTAACGATAGACGGTTCCAAATTCAAATAGTCTCAGTGGAAGTTCGCGATATGAACGTCCACGGGATTTGTAAATCAGGTTGTGGAATGGGCAGTTCATCGGCTTCATGTAGTACTGCTGGCCAGCTTTCTTTACCGTGCCATCAGCATTGAGCTCTTCATCCAAAATCATGGGTGGATACATTCCATCGGCGTACCACTGTAGGTGACCAGAGGTTTCAAAGAGCGCTGCCTTGGTTAAATGAGGTGAATAAACAAACTCGTAGTTCTCTTCTTCATGTCGAACACGTGAGTAATCCTCCATCGCACGACGAACAATTCCGCCCTTCGGATGAAAAACCGCTAAACCAGAGCCGATCTCCTCTGGAAATGAGAAAAGATCTAACTCTGTACCTAAACGACGATGATCACGCTTTTCCGCTTCAGCAAGGAGTTCAAGGTAGGCGTTGAGTTCATCTTGTGATGGCCATGCTGTTCCATAAATTCTTTGGAGCATTGGATTCTTTTCAGAACCTCGCCAGTAGGCAGCAGCGGTGCGCATCAATTTGAATGCGGGAATCAACTTGGTCGTTGGAAGATGTGGACCGCGACATAGATCGCTCCATACTGGATTTCCATCCCGTCCCAAATTGTCATAAATAGTTAACTCAGAACCACCTACTTCAACTGAAGCCTCTTCGCCCGCAGGACCCTTAATCCCAATCAATTCACATTTATATGGTTCATGCGCCAACTCCTTGAGCGCCTGCGCTTCGGTGATTACACGACGACGGAATCGTTGACCTTCCTTAATTATCTTTCTCATTGCACTTTCAATCTTGACTAAATCATCAGGATTAAATGTGTTGCGTGGCTCGAAATCGTAATAAAAACCATCTTTAATCGGCGGGCCTATTCCAAGACGAGTATCTGCATACACCTCTTGAACAGCTTGGGCCATAACGTGTGCGGTGGAGTGTCGTAATACCGCTAAACCATCAGGGGAAGAAATCAGAACCGATTCAACTACATCACCCTCGGCAAGTTCGGTCCACAAATCCTTTAAAACACCATTTACCCGACAAACAACAACCGCTTTGTTTTCCGCGAATATATGGGTCGGGCGCTGATCTGCTTCTACCTGTTGGGCGAGGCCATCAACTGTGATCGCGATCTGAGCCATGCCGCTAGCCTACCGAAGTCTTCAGCGCCATCGCTTCAATTTCTGCGCCAAATTCAGGTGATAGCTTCAACAATCTTCCATCTATAGCCGAAACAGGTTGTGCGATTCGCAGGCTGCTCAATAGAAAAGCAGATTCGACCCGCTGCAGATCTGCTTCTTCAATACTTTTTACTGAAGCACCACAAAATTCGATCACTAGGGCTCGCATGATTCCGGGCAAAACACCATCGCTAATGGGTGGAGTTATCCATTTTCCATCAAGTTTTATCAGCAGATTTGTAACAGATCCCTCACACACCTTGCCCAGTTCATTTACGATGATCGCTTCATCAAAACCTGCATTCTTAGCAAAGTTCAAAATATCTAGCCGATGAGAATACGGATAACTCTTTACGGGCTGACCAACAACTGAAATTGGTTTTTGCAAGGTCATTAGAGCGGCAGGTTGATTATTTTCTTGGTACGGCAAATGTACGGCCGCCCAGTTGCCATCATCTCCAAATGACAATCGCAACAATCCTATTGGAGCTCTTTCAGCTTCGCATAAGAGTGCAACGGCGCTGCGAAGTTCTTCCTCGTTTGCAATGGAAAAGCCTAATTGTTTAGCGCTAATTACCGCTCGACGCATGTGTCGTGAAAGTGCCCATGGTGCGTTGTTTACAGTTCTTATAGTTTCAAAAACACCAGCACCATCCATCCAACCTTTCTCATTGCAGCGACTATCGACAAGATCTACTAGTGCGCCGTTTTGAATTACCTTCATTTGTAAAGTCCTGCTGCAATCTTTACTAATCTGGAGGCTTTTAGTTCAGTCTCTTCCCATTCCTTCTGCGAGTCACTGCTAAAGGTAATTCCGGCACCTGTTCCAAAGAAGAGTTTGTCCGCTTTCCAAAAGATACGAATAGCAACTGAAAGTTCAGCCTCATCCCCGTGTACCCAGCCCAAAGCTCCGCAATACGGGCCACGGGGTTTTTCATTGTCAGAGATGGTAGATAGTGCTGAAGATTTAGGTGCTCCGCTTACCGAACCAGGAGGAGAAACCGCTCGCAAAATGTCGCTCCAACTAATTCCATCTATTAGATCACCCTCAACATCGGAAACTAGGTGCTGTAATCCTGGGTGATCTTGACTATAGAGAAGTTGTGTTACTTCAACCGATCCACTCTTGCAGATTATCCCAAGATCATTGCGCATTAAATCTACGATCATGATGTTCTCCGATTTATCCTTGACACCAAAATCACCAGAACCAAGGCTTTGCGTTCCCTTTATCGGAGATGTCTTCACGCGACTGCCGGATCGCTTGAGAAATAGCTCCGGAGATGCAGAAGCAATATTGATCCCGGGAATTTCGAGATAACTCGCCCATGGCGCGGGGTTGTTCTCCAAGATACGTGAAAAAAGTCCACGCAAATTTGGGTTGGAATCCACTGCGCAAATCTGACGACAGGCATTTACTTGGTAGACCCATCCTTGTGCGATCAATTCGCGAATCCTGTCGACATAGTTGATATATCCGGATTGATCAGGAGTACTTGTCCACGGCGCAGAAATTGGATTCCATGATGCATTTGGAAAATCTGCATGTACTACTGTCGCAAACTTTGCCGCGGTGAATGCTCCCTCAAATGTTGTAGATACCGCCCAGAATTGCCCATCGTTAAGGCAGGAAGGATCATGAGACACCTCGATTAGCTCTGTTGCTAATCGACCTCCCATCCAAAATATCGCTCCATCCTTGGCATAATCCACGAGGTAACGCTAACCAATCCCCTTCACTTTGGCGCTTACGGCTCTCCTGCGATAGATTTGCTCTCCTCGCGGACGTAGCGCAGTTGGTAGCGCGGAACCTTGCCAAGGTTCAGGTCGCCGGTTCGAACCCGGTCGTCCGCTCTGATGTTCGCCGTTTAGATTCAACTCTCTTCGAAGATGAAAATCTGACGGCGATATTTGTATGGTCGGGTGGCCGAGAGGCGAGGCAAGGGACTGCAAATCCCTCTACACGGGTTCAAATCCCGTCCCGACCTCCACTTTTAATGAAGGTGTTGTCACAATAAGACTACATTGACACCAACGGATCAAGAGGACAGATGATGATCGATAACGACTCAGTAAGACCATGGGGGCGTTATGAAGTTTTGCAGGAATCCGACATTCACAAAGTTAAATGCATCTATGTAAATCCAGGTTCACGGCTTTCATATCAGCGACATCAAAAAAGGGCTGAACATTGGTTCATCATTTCAGGAACTGCAATGGTTACATTGAATGGAGAAAATTTCCAAAAAGTTGCTGGAGAAACCGTCGATGTCGCGGTAGGTGACTTACATCGAATTGCAAATGAAGGATCTCGGGAGCTTGTGTTTATAGAGGTTCAAACCGGTTCCTACTTTGGTGAGGATGATATTGAGCGTATTGAGGATGATTATTCACGCTAAATGACTGTTGTATAGTTCTCACACCTAGGACGATTGGCTCAGCGGTAGAGCACCACATTGACATTGTGGGGGTCACTGGTTCGATCCCAGTATCGTCCACTTCACAACATTTCCAGCTTCACGCTAGTACCTTTGGACTTATGTCACAGCTGCTGAGCAACTTACCTTCATTTGCTCTAGCAACACTTTTGCTCGTTATGGTGCCTGGACAAGGCGTGGCAATGGTCTTAAGGCAATCAATTATGGGCGGCTCTTCAGCTGCATTTCTCTCATCACTAGGCAACTGTTTAGGCATTGTGGTGTGGAGCGTTTCTAGCGCAATCGGTTTGTCTGCAATATTCACCCGTTCTGAAACCGCCTATTCCATCCTGAAATGGTCCGGAGTTCTGTTTCTTGTATTTATTTCACTTCAAACATTTTTTTCTCTGCGAAAAGAGTATGGAAAATTTGATCTGGAAAGCACAACCACATTTTCGGCGTGGGAATCATTTAGGTTGGGGTTGGTTACCAATTTAACCAATGCAAAGGCCGCTGTTTACGCAGTCGCTTTTATCCCATCATTTATACCGAAGGAAACATCTTTAGGATTTGGAATCATCGCCCTAGGCACGGTGTGGGCACTGATCTCGATAACCTGGAACATTGGACTGATCTGGACGGTAAAGAAGTCCGCTATCTACATCCAGAAAACATCGGTAAGAAGATCTCTAACTGCGATTTCTGCAATTGGTATCTTGGGTATAGCAATCGCTCTTGCGCTTTCGTAGACCCTACTTTATTTGCGACTCGATGAATGTTAGAGAGTTTTGGAAGATAAGTTCTTGGTCATAATCCATTGTTGCTACATGGTAGCTGTTTACTAATTCTATTCTTGTCTTATTGGTTGAGCCAATCTCGGACATAATAATTTCAGTATTTGTCACCGGTAAGGTGTGATCTTCTACAGAATGAAAGAGCTGAACTGGAATCGTTATGTTCTTGAGATTTCGTCTTGTTATTCGCAACATCTTCAACAATTGATATACACCACGAGTAGGCAGGGCGTCATAGCCCCATTCAGTTACCCCTGGACGCTTGATGTCATCTCCTACGCTCGAGCGCATCTTTTGTATTCGGGAGAGAAAAAATGCTAATTCAACCGGAACTCCCTTTACGTGAATCATAGGATTAACCAGAATTAATCCAGCTAAGGACTGGTTATGAGCTGCGGCTACATTCAAAACCGTTCCACCTCCCATTGAAAGTCCAACGAGAAAAATTACATCGCATTTCTTTCGAAGTTGACTTAACTCAAACTCAACCTTTGCCGGCCATTCTTGCCACTTCACTTTATTAAGATCTTCAGGTTGTGTTCCATGGCCCGGAAGTAAAGGAACACGAACGGTGAATCCCTTCGAATTCAAAAATTCACCCCAAGGACGCATAGAAGCCGGTGATCCAGTGAAGCCATGAACCAGTAAAACTCCGACATGGGCATTTTTTCCAGAGCCTGTTGCAGCCCAATCCTGAATCCAACCTTGTGGTGCTCCTTGAACGGCCATACCTGCAAGCCTACGACTGAACCATTGTCAGGGCAATGACCTACGATTGAATGCATGACAAAGGTTGCAGATAGAAAACTCTCTGAAACAACCTTTGCGGTGCTCGACCTTGAAACTTCGGGTGGTTCGCCCCGTTTAGGGGCTGGAATAACTGAGATCGGTGTCGTGAAAGTTAGAGGCGGTGAGGTTCTCGGAACCTTTCAGAGTTTTGTAGATCCTGGTCATGCATTGCCATATTTCATCACTGAACTAACGGGAATTACAGATCAGATGCTTCTCTCAGCACCTTTCATCGATGAAATCCTTCCCTTACTTTTCGAGTTTCTCGGAAATTCGGATGAAACAGTTGTCGTTGCACACAACTCCCCTTTTGATCTGAGCTTCCTCAAGGCTGCTTCGATCGCTCATAAAATTCCGTGGCCCGAATATGTAACTGTAGATACTGCACGACTTGCACGAGCAGTGCTGGAACGAGATGAGGTGATTAACTGCAAACTTTCAACATTAGCAAATTTTTTCGGTGCATCTACATCTCCCAATCACAGAGCACTTGATGATGCATGGGCAACTGTTGATGTGCTTCACGGCCTTATTGAACGTCTTGCTGGATTTAACATTTACAACTTTGAGGAAATGCGTAGTTTTCCCGCAAAAAAGCGCAGAGCTAAGCACCCAATCGCTGAGTAAGTTCAGCCCATTTTGCGACAAGTTCATTTGCAGCACCTGTATCAATTGCGTTATTGGCCGCTTTCACTCCATCTGAAATTCTTTGATGCAAACTCTCTTCACTCTTTCCCGCAAAGGCTGCGATCGCTGCGGCGGCATTAAGGATAGAAGCATCACGGTGAGAACCCTTCTCTCCATTAAAAATCCTCTTGGTAATGCGAGCATTTTCTGCACCATCTCCCCCCACCAATGCGCTAATCGGTGCTTTGGAGATTCCAAACTCCTCAGGATCCAATATCCCGCTCGTAATTTCCTCCATTCCAATGCTCAAAACTGATGTAGTCGTTGCTAAGGTAATTTCATCGAGCCCGTCATCTCCGCGGAAAACAAATCCATCGACCTCACGGTCTCCCAAAACTTGCGCCATCACTAGATGCATTCGCTCATTAGCAACCCCGATGGCTGCCGCCTTTGGTCGGGCCGGGTTAGCAAGAGGTCCCAAAATATTAAAAACCGTCGGTGTACCGAGCTCTTTACGAGCCGCTGCCGCAAACTTCATAGCTGGATGAAAAATTGGAGCAAAACAAAATCCAATACCTAAAGTTGCAAAACTCTCTTCAACCTGCAAACCGTTGAGATTGATATTGATCCCTAGGTTTTCCAGAAGATCGGCGGAACCAGATTTGGATGATGCGGCGCGGTTTCCATGTTTAATTACCTTGGCACCAGCAGCGGCAGCAATGATCGCCGCAGTTGTTGAAATATTGATTGTGTGGGCACCATCTCCACCGGTTCCAACTGTGTCTACAGCTCTTTCGGTGATACTGATTGGGGCGCAGTGTTGATACATCTGCGCAACCAATGCTCCAACCTCTTCCGGGCTTTCTCCTTTGTTTTTCAAAGCGATCAAGAAATTTTTGATGGTGTCATTAGAAGCTTGGCCGGTGAGTATTTGATCCATGCACCATTGGACCCGTTCGACCTCAAGGTCTAAACCTGCATTGATAATTGCTATGTTCTCATCCCACAGCAATTGGCTCATGAGAAAAGTTAAGCAGAAACTACAGAACGCCCGCGGAGTAAATCAGCCGCGGTCTTAGCCAAGGTAAAGGGATCGATGGGGTGGACAATGGAAGCCTCAGCCAAGGACCAGGCAGCTAGCCACTTGTCCTCTTTACGACCTGTGATAACAAGAATTGGAGGACAGTTAAAAACCTCATCCTTGAGTTGGCGGGCCATGCCCATGCCACCCTCTTGCGCCGCTTCTCCATCAAGGATAAAGAGATCAGCGCGAAAACCGCCTGCTAGATTTTTGGAATCCACATATGCACGAAGCGCAGAACCAGTAGCAAACTCATGGAGCTCATGTTCTGGAAGATCCTTAGCTGCACGGACTCCCAGCGCCGACACAATTGAGGAGCGAACTGAGGAGTCATCTGAATAGATGATGATCTGCTTTTTTGTCTCGGCCATAGTGACATTCTATTGAAAAGTTCGCGATTGTCCTTACTCCGTGGACTCTCAGAAACTTCATTTTTAAGGTGATCCGTTTCACCTCTCCGGCGGCAAAAAGAGGGGCTGTCGAGCGCTGCTCAGGCAGACGTGGAGCCTGTTTTCGGGAATAATCGTGCCTATGTCAAGCGCCGTAGCACACCACAAAATCTCTCGCCCCAATGCAGTAGCGGTCGGAACAATAGTGTGGCTCTCCAGTGAGCTGATGTTTTTTGCCGCTCTCTTTGCGATGTACTTCACGACTCGAGCAGTACAGGGTCCAACGATCTGGTCTGAATCAACAGAGATGCTCAACATCCCATTTGCAGCGGTCAATACAACTGTTTTAGTTCTTTCATCGGTCACCTGTCAGTTCGGCGTATTTGCAGCCGAGCGCTTCCAGAATCACCGCACCGGAAAGCTGCTCCAGCTCAACAAGTGGGGTATGCGTGAATGGTTTGCTCTTACATTTTTGATGGGCTCTTTCTTCATCGCCGGGCAAGTGTATGAGTATGCGATGTTGGTTTCAGAAGGTCTAGCACTTTCTACAAATGCGTACGCATCAGTGTTTTACGTAGCAACTGGATTCCATGGTCTGCACGTAACCGGTGGACTCATCGCCTTCTTGATTGTCATGGTTCGTGTTGCAAAGGCCCGCCGATTTACTCATCAACAAGCAACAACAGCAATTGTAGTTTCGTATTACTGGCACTTCGTCGACGTTGTTTGGATCGCGCTATTTGCCGCGATTTACCTGATTAAGTAGTAAGGAATATATGTGAAGCGCTTGTCCCGCTACCGTCGCCATAAGGCGGCAGGTCCTGCATTGTTGATCTTTGCCTTGCTGGCGATTGGAACTACTTTTAGTGTTGCCAGTGCAACGACAACCGCTCAGACAACAACGGCTGATCGATCAGCTCTCATCGAAGAAGGTCGTCAGATCTTTTTGAAGGGTTGTTCTTCATGTCACGGACTTAACTCTGAAGGTGGCGCAATCGCACCTTCACTCGTTGGCGTGGGAGCCGCATCGGTTGATTTTCAGGTGGGTACTGGCCGTATGCCTATGGCCGACATGAGCACCCAAGCAATGCGTAAGGAACCTCTCTATTCACCTGAAGAAACAGCGGCATTAGCCGCCTATGTTGCATCTCTTGCACCAGGACCTGAAATTCCAACGCAGGAACAACTTAATTATGAACGTGATGGAAGCACCGCTGAGGGTGGAGAACTTTTCCGGAACAACTGCGCGATGTGCCACAACTTCGCAGGTCAAGGTGGAGCACTGACACAAGGAAAGTACGCACCAACGTTGATGGGTGTGGAGCCAAAGCATATTTACGAAGCGATGGTTACCGGTCCACAATCGATGCCAGTGTTTAGCGACAAGACAATCACACCTAAAGAGAAGATGTCGATCATCAAGTGGATCAAGGCAGCAGAGGCTGAACCAAATCTAGGTGGCGCCTCACTTGGGCGCGTAGGTCCAGTGACAGAAGGATTGCTTGCATGGACTCTTGGTCTAGGAGTTCTCATAGGTGTTGCGGTATGGCTAGCGATGAAGGCGAGATAAGTAGATGTCTAATGAGATCGAAGCTATAAAGGATCCAGGGCTTCCTGCACATGTTCACCGTAAGGCAGATCATGATCCAGTTGCAGCAAAACGAGCAGAGCGTCAGGTAGCAATTCTCTTCGGTATCTCTGCTTTAGGAACTGTCCTGCTCATCGTTTCTTATATTTTTATTCCTGATGATGTATTCATTTTTATCCCGGTAATGGGTAATCAAAATGCGCATCAACTTGGTTTAGGTCTAGGCATGGCGATCTCACTGTTCTTCATTGGAATGGGTGCGATTCATTGGGCGAAGACCTTGATGCCGGATCAAGAGGTAATTGCGCATCGTCATGAGTTTCGTTCGCCAGAGTCTGATCGCAAGGAGTTTGTCCAAGCGGTAAAGGATGGAGCAGGTGCGGCTGGTTTAGGACGTCGTTCTTTGATTAAGCGCTCTCTAGGAGCTGCGCTTGGTTTGTCCGCTCTTTCTCCAATTCTCTTGCTACGGGATTTAGGTCCACTTCCTGGAAATGAATTAGAAAAAACGACCTGGAAATCTGGAACGCATTTAGTGACAGACCCAGGTAATCGTCGCATTAAGGCTTCAGACCTTGAGGTTGGCGCAGTAGCTCAGGTATTGCCAGAGATTGAAGATCCAGAGCATCGTCCTTTGAGCGATATCGCTAAAGATGCTGTTCTTTTGATTCGTTTACGTCCAGATGAGTTCAACCTGGATGCAGATCGTCTTGCCATGACCCATGAGGGAATCATCGCTTTTTCAAAGATCTGTTCTCATATGGGCTGTGCGGTTGCACTCTATGAACAACAGACCAAACACTTGCTGTGCCCATGCCACCAATCGACCTTTGATGTGACTCGGGCCGCTAAAGTCATATTTGGACCTGCGGCAAGACCACTTCCGCAGTTAGATATAACCGTGGATGGCGAGGGTTACCTCGTTGCCCGCAATCCTTTCTCCGAACCAGTCGGACCAAGTTTTTGGGAGCGTGACTCACGATGACAGCTGAAGCTCGTTTAGGACAAGTTGCAAACTATGTAGATGAGCGTACAGGCGCTGCTGCGTGGATGAAAAAGAATTTGCAAAAGGTCTTCCCTGATCACTGGTCATTCTTGCTGGGTGAAGTTGCTTTGTATTCATTCGTCATTCTTTTGCTATCAGGAACATTTTTAACTTTCTGGTTTGATCCTTCTCAACGTGAAGTCATCTACGAAGGTTCATACGCACCTCTTGAAGGAATCAAGATGTCTGCCGCGTATGCATCAACGCTTCACATCTCATTTGAAGTTCGTGGTGGTTTATTGATGCGTCAGATTCACCACTGGGCTGCGCTTATCTTCATGGCAGCCATTGTTGCCCACTTGATGCGCGTTTTCTTCACTGGAGCTTTCCGCAAACCACGCGAAGGTAACTGGATAATTGGTGTAGGTCTCTTAACGCTTGGAATCGTTGAAGGCTTCCTTGGTTACTCACTTCCAGATGATCTTTTGTCAGGAACAGGAATTCGTATCGCCGAAGCGATCATTCAAGCTATTCCGGTCGTCGGTTCTTACCTTGCTTACTTTGCATTTGGTGGAGCTTTTCCGGGAGAAGCATTTATTCCACGTATTTACACGGTGCATGTTTTGCTTCTACCAGGTGCTTTCCTTGCACTCATAACCGCGCACTTAATGTTGGTCTGGTACCAGAAGCACACTCAGTACCCAGGGCCGGGACGTACCGAAAAGAATGTTGTCGGATACCCATTGATGCCTGTGTACATGGCAAAGGCTGGCGGATTCTTCTTTATTGTCTTTGGAGTTATCGCATTTCTATCAGCGGTAGCTTCAATTAATCCGATTTGGTTATACGGTCCATACACACCAGGCCAGATCTCTGCCGGCTCGCAACCGGATTGGTACATGGGTTGGCTCGATGGACTAGTTCGTATGGCACCACCGCTTGAGTCGCATTTCTTTGGATATACGGTTTCATGGAACATTTTGATCCCAGGATTGATCGTTCCTGGAATTTTGTTCACCGGAATGGCGCTCTACCCATTTATCGAAAGTTGGATAACTGGTGATAAGCGAGAGCACCACCTATTGGATCGACCACGTAATGCACCAAACCGCACAGCCCTTGGTGCCATGTCAATTACCTTCATGATCGTTGCGCTCATTAACGGTGGTAACGATCTGATTGCTACCCACTTTGATTTGTCAATCAACCAAATTATGTGGGGAACTCGTTTTGGAATATTCATCCTTCCTCCGATCGCTTTTGTTGTAACAAAGCGTTTATGTCTCTCGCTCCAGCGCGCAGATCGCGAACTTGTTTTGCATGGTCGCGAAACTGGTCGTTTGTTGCGTCTTCCACATGGAGAGTTTGTTGAAGTACATGAGCCAATCTCACCTGAAAAGGCTTACCTTCTCACTTCACATGAACAAGCACCTGCACTTGAGCTTCCTGAAGTTGACAGGCGCGGCGTTAAGCGTGCCGGAGCGATCAGAAACAAAATTCGCTCACGTATGAGCGTTGCTCACTCTGAAGCGATTCCAAAGGTCTCTGCAAATGAGTTAAAGGAGATCGAGCACTAACCTCTGATTACAAGCCAAACACCCAGGGCGGTAACTCCTATTCCAAGGAAGCCTTGGGTGTTTACTTTTTCGCCAAAGAGAAAGAATGCTTCAATCGCCGTGGCTGGTGGAACTAAGTAAAACAGTGATGAAACCGATGCGGCACTTCCCGAATTCAGTAGCCACAAAAGAAGCAAAATCGCCCCCACGGATAAAACAAGCACCAGCCACACAAAGGCTGCGGTAAAGCGTGCACTCCAGGTGAGGTGGGTATTGCCAGTTGCAAGTGCGATCACACCTAAGACCAAGCCTGTGAATAGATATTGATAGGCGGTACCCGCAACAAGAGGAATGTCAGCACCCACCCGCTTTTGTAGAAGCGTTGCTGTTGTACTTCCTATCAGTGCTACAGCGATAGCGATAATCCCACCGGTTGGAATGTGCGCTTTAAATGAAGGACCGAGTACCAGAATGACTCCACACAAACCCAGCAGCAATCCTGCCACCTGTGATATTCGCAGCTGCTCCCCCAATACTTTGACCGCAAAGATCGAGACGAGCACCGGTTGAAGGCTTGTAACAACTGCAGCAACACCCGCTGGCAATCCTTGAGCTATTGAATAGAAGACGCCACCCAGATAACAGGCATGAAGGAAGAATCCAATAATGGAAGAACGGGCAATGGCATTGCCTCCGATACGAACAGGCATCTTTAACAGGTAAGCCACTGCAAAGAGAAGTACTGCGGCAATTAAAACGCGTATTGATAGGAACACAAATGGGTCGGCGTACGGTAAACCGTACTTAGCACCAACAAATCCTGTGCTCCACAAAAGAACAAAGAGCGCTGGAGCAAATCGCGCTAACTTCAACCTTCGCAGATCGCCTTCAGCGCTACTAAAGATTTAGCCATCCACTTTGGGTTATGGTCCATTGCACCCGTCGTTTTCAACCACCACTTAGCAAAAACTGGGATATTGCTTGCATCAAAAGATTCAGTGACAACTGTTTGAGAGTTAGAGACTGGCTGTAATTCGTAACACCAGGTCCACTTCATTAAATGGCACCAAGTAATTTTTTTATTCTCTTCAAATGCAACTACTGTATTTCTAATGCGATATGGAACTTTGATCCTCATCGCCATTGCGAACTTCGCACCCAGAAAAAGGCGGTCAGGTCCAGAGATGGAGCGCTGAATAGTTCCAGAACCATCAAAGCGTTGATGGGCAGAAGGATTTGCCAATAGATCGAAGATCACATGAGCAGGTGCGTTGATAGTTATTCGCGCCGCAGCGGTGTTTGGAAAATCTGTGGCCAGAATTTCAGCACGAGGAGTGCTCATTAGTGCGCAGAAACCGTCTCTGGCTTCTCGTACTCAGTAACCATTCCGATAATGGAGATTACAAGTGAACCCAGACCGATGAGTGAGAGCCACCAACCAATAACAAGTCCAAGTGCAAATACACATGCGCTCATTGCAACCGGTAGCGGCCACCATGAATGAGGGCTATAGAAACCTAGTTCGCCAGCACCGTCTGAAATTTCGGCGGTCAAGTTATCTTCAGGAAGTGTTACGCCGATTCGCTTTTGTGTGAACCATACATAGAAGCCGACCATTCCAGCTAAACACGCAGATAGAAGCATTCCCGCAACACCAACCGGCTCACCACCGACCTGCCAGTAAATGACAGTCATCAGTACATAGAAAACACTTAATCCACCAAATAACTTCCAGGATGCTTTCATCGCTTACTCGTGCCCTTCAGTCTTTACATGCGGATGGTGAAGATCAAATGCTGGTCGCTCTGATGAGATCCGTGGCATTGAAAGGAAGTTATGGCGGGGTGGTGGACATGAAGTCGCCCATTCCAACGAAGAACCGTAACCCCAAGGATCATCAACACCAACAAGTGGTGCCTTGCGAGTAATCCAAATATTGATCGCGAAAGGAATCATTGAAAGTGCTAACAGGAATGAACCGATCGTTGAAACTGTGTTCATAAATGTGAAGCCATCTGTTGGCAGGTAATCTGCATACCGGCGCGGGAATCCCTTAATTCCTAACCAGTGTTGGATCAAGAAAGTTAAGTGGAAACCGAAGAACAAGGTCCAGAAATGGATCTTTCCCAGGGTTTCATTGAGCATGCGGCCGGTCATCTTTGGCCACCAGAAGTAGAAGCCACCAAACATGGCAAAGACCACTGTTCCGAAGAGAACGTAGTGGAAGTGAGCAACTACGAAGTAGCTAGCTGACACTGCAAAATCAAGTGGAGGCGAGGCGAGGATGATTCCTGTTAACCCACCGAACAAGAAGGTGATCAAGAAGCCCATAACCCACAACATTGGAGTTTCAAAGGTCACGTGGCCACGCCACATTGTTCCGATCCAGTTGAAGAACTTCACACCAGTTGGGACACCAATAAGGAATGTCATGAATGAGAAGAATGGCAAGAGAACTTGACCGCTTGCGAACATGTGGTGAGCCCATACCGAAACTGAAAGTGCTGAAATTGCAATAGTTGCTGCGATCAAACCTAAGTAACCAAAGATTGGCTTGCGACTAAATACCGGCAAAATTTCGGTAGCGATTCCGAAGAATGGCAATGCCAAAATATAAACTTCTGGGTGCCCAAAGAACCAGAACAAGTGCTGGAACAACATCACACCACCATTTGCTGGATCAAAGAGATGGGTGCCATACAAACGATCTGCTTCTAGGCCAAGTAGCGCAGCAGCTAGTGGTGGGAATGCAAGAAGTACCAGAATCGCAGTTAGCAAAACGTTCCATGAAAAAATTGACATGCGGAACATGGTCATTCCTGGAGCGCGCATTGTGAAGATCGTTGTAATGAAGTTAACGCCACCCAGAATTGTTCCGACACCACTGATAGCCAAACCGATCAACCAAAGATCGGAACCAATTCCTGGCGAGTACTGGGCATTTGAAAGTGGGGCGTAAACAGTCCAACCAAATGAAGCCGCTCCTCCTGGAGAAAGGAAACCGCCAAAAGCCATGATTGAGCCGAAAAAATACAACCAGTAAGAAAGCATATTCAGTCGTGGGAAGGCCACATCTGCGGCGCCGATTTGCAGCGGCATAATCACATTGGCAAAGCCAACAAACAAAGGTGTTGCAAACATAAGCAACATGATTGTTCCGTGCATTGTGAAAATCTGGTTGTACTGCTCATTGCTTACAAACTGCATTCCTGGACGTGCTAATTCTGCACGCAGGGCAAGGGCGAGGACTCCTCCGATGAGGAACCAAGCAAAGGATGTCATTAAGTAGAGGTAACCAATTGTCTTGTGGTCGGTTGAGGTAATCCACTTAACGAAGGACCTTCCTTTAGGGGTAGGTACTGGACGACCTGCGGTAATCGTTGGCTTTTCTGCATAGGTTGTCATGCTTGGCCTCCCTTAATTGTTTCAAGATACGCGTCGTACTCTGCAGGTGTTACTACCTTTACGGTGAACAACATTTGCGAGTGATTACGTCCGCACAAAATATTGCAACGACCTGGGAACTCCCCCAACTTATTAGCGGTAAATTCGAGATGGTTAGTTACTCCCGGAAGATTTTGCATTTGAATCATGAACGCTGGAATCCAGAAACCATGGACAACATCATTTGCTGTCAATGTGTAACGGACCCGCTCACCTAATGGGACAACCAGCGTCGGAGTCTGCTCCGGCGTCCCTGTCACTACGGCTTTTGGACCAGCTTCTGGGTAACCAAACTGCCAAGACCATTGAATTCCTTCAACGGTAATTTCATGGGCATATGTTGTAGTTTTTTCAGTAATAATTGTTTGCTTCTGCGCTGTGTAGTAAAACAAGACGGCGACGATGATAAAGGGAATAACTGTATAAGCGATCTCAACCGGAACGTTGTACTGAGTTTGCTTAGGAAATGATGGATCATCCTTTTTACCACGGTGAAAAATTGCGGGCCATAGAATTAAAATTAAAGTAAAAACACCGACAACTCCCGCTGCGATCCATGCGCCTTGCCATAAAGACAATGATTGGTCGTTCACACTTGTAATGCCCTCTTCAAAACCAAGACCTGAAACCTTGGAACAACCAGTGAGTAAGGCTAATGGGGCCAGAAGGAGGAGCGGCTTAAGGCGGCTCAACGGCATCAATCGGTTGCGTCTGGACATAGGGTAAGGATAGTTTGAAAACCCACTCAGCGAGGCATGAGCCTAAACTCGGCGAGGGGTGGCACTGCTCACATTACTTAAGATGAGAACTGATCTCGGCCGCTGCATCTTTTCCATAGGCCTGTTCAAAGCGGGCTACAAACTCTGCCGCGGTAAATCGATACTCTTGTGTTCCCAAGGTTTCGATGACATAGGTAGCGATCAACGCACCTAATTGCAAACACCTTTCATGAGAAAGCCCCCAGGCAAGCCCTGCGATAAATCCTGAACGGAATGAATCTCCAACACCCGTTGGATCGGTTTTGGATTTCTCCTTTGGGCAGGTGACTTGAACAAACTCCCCTGCCCCACTTTCAACCTTTGCTCCCTGAGAACCAAGTGTGACCACGCGATATTTCACTCGATCAAGAATTTCGCGATCACTCCAGCCAGTCTTTTGCATAGCTAGCGCCAGTTCATACTCATTGAGGAATAGGTAAGAAGCACCATCGATTAACAACTTGATCTCTTCACCCGTCATTCGCGCCATCTGCTGTGATGGATCTGCTGCAAATGGAATCTTTAATTGACGACACACTTCGGAGTGACGAAGCATGGCTTCCGGGTCATCAGGTGAAATCACCATCATGTCCAACCGACCGGTTTTTTCCATGATTGGACTTAACTCAATGTTACGAGCCTCGGACATTGCTCCTGGAAAAAAAGATGCAATCTGATTGAGCTCTTGATCGGTTGTTACAACAAAGTGTGCGGTGTGCAAGGTGGTTGAGACCAATACGTGAGAAGTATCAACTCCATGTCGGCTTAACCAAGCCTCGTAATCTGCCCAATCTTTTCCAACCGCTGCGATCAAGATTGGATTGAGGCCAAGCACGCCCATTCCGAATGCGATGTTTGCAGCACATCCGCCGCGGCGCACATCAAGACTATCCACTAAAAAACTTAATGAAACCTTTTCCAATGAACCTGCGACAAGAGAGTCGGTGAACTTTCCAGAAAAAGTCATTAAATGGTCAAGACCTACCGAACCCGCTACACCGATTTTCATGTAGGGATCCTAATGTCTACGAATCAGCTTGTTAGTTAAATGAATCGCCACATGCGCAAGAACCTTGCGCATTTGGATTGTCGATCGTGAAACCCTGTTTCTCAATTGTGTCTACAAAATCAATAGTTGCACCTGATAGGTACGGATCTGACATCTTGTCGGTGATGACCTTGACCGCACCAAATTCACGGATGATGTCGCCATCCATGTTGCGATCATCAAAGTACAACTGGTACTTGAGGCCTGAGCAACCACCAGGTTGGACAGCTACACGAAGGTTGAGGTCATCGCGACCTTCTTGCGCAAGCAGGGCAGCTACCTTTGATGCAGCTACATCCGTTAAATGGATTCCTGTTGTGGTTGATGCTTCTGTTGTCATTATTGCTCTCCTTTATTGACCGCAGGACAAGCCTACTCCCCCAACAGGGCTGCTGCGAGTCGAGCCAATTAAGAGTCGGGCTCTATAGTTGCCCCATGACAAGCAATGAAGGAAAGGGCCGTCCAACCCCAAAGCGAAGAGAAGCAGAATCCAAGCGCAAGGTCTCCTCCTTATCTCCCATCGTCACCAAAGATCAGAAGCGTGCTTCAAAACTTCAAGCTAAAGAGGCTCGTATAGCTCAGCGAGCTGCATATCTGCGTGGCGATGAAGCGGCATTACCTGCACGTGATCGTGGTCCAGCCCGTCGATTTGTTAGAAACTTTGTAGATTCACGTCGATCCATTGGCGAGTACTTCTTGCCTATTATTTTTGTTGTACTTGTACTCACACTTTTTCCAATCGCTGCAGTGCAAATTGGTGCGATCGCATTGATGTATGCAGTTCTAGTAACTGCGGTTATCGATGGAATTTTTCTATCGCGTAAAATTCGCAAAGCGATTGAAGCAAAGTTTCCAGGAACATCAACCAAAGGACTTGGCATGTATGCGTGGTTGCGCTCCACTCAGATGCGACGCTTACGTGCACCACATCCTCAGGTGAAAGTTGGCGATCCGATCAATTAAGCCCGAGGATTCGGACTTTCATTTTTCTTAGGATCGCGTTCTGGAAGATTGCCTAAAGCTGTATCAATAGCCTTCATAACTTCAGCATCTAGTTTTACTCCAGCAGCCTTAACATTTTCCTTAACCTGCTTTGGTTTTGTTGCACCCATGATTGCCGATGAAACATTTGGATTTTGCAGGACCCAAGCAATTGCTAATTGAGACATTGATAAACCTGCTTGTTCCGCGATCGGCTTGAGTTTTTGAACCGCCTCAAGAACCTCATCACGTAGCCAGCCTTTGATCATGTTCGCGCCGCTGCCCTTATCGGTAGCGCGAGATCCTGCTGGTGCCTTCTTTCCGGGCAGGTACTTTCCGGTCAAAACGCCCTGTGCCATTGGTGACCAGACGATCTGTCCTATTCCCTCTTTCTGTGACAAAGGAACTACCTCGGCTTCGATAACTCGCCATAGCGCTGAGTATTGAGGTTGGCTAGAAACAAAACGGTTGTATCCGCGAGCATCTTGGATAGCTAACGCTGATTTAATCTGAGAAGCGTTCCATTCAGAAAAACCAATGTAATGAACCTTGCCTGCGCGGATTAAGTCATCAAAAGCGCTTAAGGATTCTTCTAGTGGAGTTTCGTAATCGAAGCGATGCATTTGGTACAGATCAATGTGGTCAGTCTGCAAACGCTTAAGCGATGCATTACATGATTCGATAATGTGCTTTCTAGAAAGTCCACGGTCATTTTTACCTGCCCCTGTTGGCCAATACACCTTTGTGAATAATTCATAGGATTCACGCTTTACACCTTTGAGCGCTTTACCTAAAACAGTTTCAGCTTTTGTTCCTGCGTAGACATCAGCGGTATCAAAGGTTGTGATGCCCTCATCAAGTGCTGCTTTTACACATTTGATTGCAGCATCAGACTCGATCTGATTTCCGTGTGTGATCCAGTTTCCGTACGAGATCTCTGAGACATACATTCCGGTACTGCCAAGGCGTCTGTATTCCATACTTGCAAGCCTATGACGCGCGCGCCTAGTTGCCAACCCCAGCCGCTTATGGTTTGGTTCGCCTACAACTTAATAGCTCCTCTAGTGGGGGAAGTTCGGTGAAAATCCGACGCTGACCCGCAACCGTAAATCTCGAAAAGAATGTTCTCCCAAAAAGCAAAAGAACATCTTTCAGTGATAAGTCGGATTACCCATTAGATCGAGATGAGACAAACACCCGCCGAGGTTTGCGGGGTGTGCTCCTAACGCCAGATGTTTCGGCTTTGCCGACATCTCTGGTCCTGGTTCACTCCCTGTGAGACTCTTTAATTTTCGAGAGGCTACACAGCAATGAAATTCAAAGTTCTTCTTGCAATCCTACTGATCGCTTCACTTACAACCCCAACGGCGCAAGCAGCCGACAAGGGTTGGCGTTATTGGGGCTACTTTCAAGCAGCTCCTGGCTCTTCTATCTGGAAGGCTGCGATGACCGGCCCAACCGTTGATATCGCTGATGGCGCGGTAGAAGGTTGGTCATTTGTTTTCGGAAATGATGACATTCCATCACTTGCACCCCGTGTCATTCCGAGTTTTGAAAAAATTTGTGGAAAGACGAAGGCTGATAAAGACACAAAGCGTGTTGGTTTAGTAATCGACTTTGGTTCATCAGCATGGGCACCTAAGGGTGAAAAGGTTCGCAAAACAATCACAACATGTGTTCGAACTGCGAAGGAGTCCCAGGGCATCGATGTCCTTGGCCAAGTTGTAAAGATTAGAGCAGCAGGTTCGGGATTGATCTGCGGCCTGAATGGTTATCCAGCAAAAGAGTGCGGTGTCGAAATCCCTACTCCAGCTGCACTCAAGAAGTAAATTCTCTTGAAGCAATTGCAACTACACCCTCTTACGTGGTGGATTTGGTCTGTTGGATTAGCTGTGTCAGTCATCCGAGTTGATAATCCCATTTTCGCTATGGCTTGTGTGGGTGTAGTTGCGGTCGTGGTGTTCACATTTCGTGAGGATGTACCGTGGGCCAAAAGTTTTGATTGGACTTTGAAACTATCGGCTTGGATCTTGGCGGTTCGCACATTGATTGGCGTTGCCATTGGCGTCCCTACCCCAGGAACACCAATACTTACAGTGCCAATCGTGCCGCTGCCAGATTGGATGCCGGGAATTCGTATTGGGGGCACGGTGACATGGGAGAGATTGTCATCTTCTGTTTCGGAAGGCTTACTTATTTGTTCAATTATTGTGATATTTGGAGCTGCGGCCTCACTTACTAGTCCGCATCGACTGCTTCGTGTGATGCCGATTTACATTTATGAGTTTGCGGTCGCAGTAGTTATTGCAACATCTGTCCTTCCTCAATTAGTGAGCTCGGTAAAACGTATTCGAATGGCACAACGATTGCGCGGTCAAAAGATGCGTGGTTTTTCTTCATGGAAAAAAGTTGCGATTCCGTTACTAGAAGAAGCACTAGCTCGATCTTTAGATCTGGCAGCATCCATGGATAGTCGTGGCTATGGAGTGAGCAAAAAGCGCTCCAAATACCGACCAATATCTTGGCGCTTTAAGGATTCACTAGTTGTAATTTCAGCTTTAGGACTAGTGATGATTTCATGATTAAGTTTTCGCATGTTTCTTTAATTTATCCAAACTCCACCACCACTGTTCTGGAGGATCTGAACCTGACAATTGCTGAAGGCGAAATGGTTTTGGTCATCGGTCCAACTGGTTCGGGTAAATCCTCGTTGCTCAGATTAATAAATGGACTAGTCCCCCATCACACAGGCGGCATTTTGGCAGGTGATGTCAGTGTTAACGGTCTTTCGACCCAGATGAATAAACCCGGTGGAATGGCTCACTTGATAGGAATCGTTGGGCAAAATCCAGCAAATGGCTTTGTTGCAGACACCGTCGAAGAAGAGTTGGCATTTGGGATGGAGGTGCTCAACCTTCCTCATGATGTGATGCGCAAAAGAGTTGAAGAGGTACTTGATCTTTTGAGTCTTGCTCCCCTGCGTAATAGATCAATTGCAACTTTAAGCGGTGGAGAACAACAAAGAGTTGCTATAGGTGCTGCCTTGGTGACCCATCCCAAAGTCTTAGTTCTGGATGAACCAACAAGTGCATTAGATCCAATCGCTGCTGAAGAAGTACTTTCTATTTTGCACCGCCTAGTTCATGACCTAGGCCTCACCGTCGTTATCGCCGAACACAAACTAGAACGTGTTATCCAATTTGCCGATCGAATTGTTTACATCAATGGCGAAGGTGTGGCAAATGTCGGAACTCCAGAAGAGATCTTGATGCAATCGCCGATTGCACCTCCAATCGTGCATTTAGCAAGGGCGCTGGGGTTGAAGGAAATTGGTGTGACGGTACGTGAGATGCGACGGATGACTTCGGAGTTTCGACAGATCCCAACCGGCAACAAGGTAGCGACAAAACCAACTTCCGCTCAGGTCATAACCTTTGAAAAGCTCACTGTTTTCTTTGGGGACACAATCGCTCTTAACGGCATCTCCTCCAAAATTTTTGCCGGAGAAGTTGTTGCAGTGATGGGTCGAAATGGTGCTGGAAAAAGCTCTTTGTTGAAAGCGTTGGCTGGTGTCAATCTCCCTAACAACGGAAGTATTTCCTTATTGGGTAAAAATCCCTTTGAACTCCACGGAAAACAACGACGGGAAACCATTGGATTTATACCTCAAGAACCAAGTGACCTTCTATACGGACAATCAGTCATCACCGAATGTGAGCAAGCTGACCGAGACAATGAGTTAATTGCGGGGACAACCAGTAAGGTTCTTCAACAATTGGTACCTGGAATTTCGATGACTACTCATCCTCGAGATTTATCAGAGGGCCAGCGCCTTGGTCTTGCGCTCAGTGTTGTTCTCTCTTCCAATCCTTCCATTTTAATTTTGGATGAACCTACTCGTGGTCTGGATTATCAAGCTAAAAGTGAATTAACCCGCATGCTGATCAACTTTTCAGCAAGCTTTGGCAAAGCGGTGATCCTGGCAACTCATGATGTAGAACTAGTTGCCGAGCTTGCTTCGCGGGTTATCTTCATCGCAGATGGAGATATCGTCGCAGATGGTTCAACTCTTGATGTGTTGCTCTCTTCTCCAGCATTTGCTCCACAAGTAGCAAAGGTGATGTCACCTCAACCATGGCTTAGCGTCAAAGATGTAGTCGCCGCCCTCGAAGGTTTGTCATGAACACAACCGCAAATGTGATTACCTTTTCACGCAAAACTACGGGTGTTCTGCTGGTTGCATCCGCATTGAGCGCCGCTGGTTTTCTGTGGCCATTTTTTTACGTGGGTGAGAAGTTGCCACAAACTCAACTCTTTTTTTGGTGTGCTGTAGTGATTTCCTTTGCCTTAGTGGTCGTTCAAATATCCAGCCAACAGTTAGATGCAAAATCTGTTGCTCTCCTTGGCATATTGTCAGCTTTAATCGCAGCATTAAGACCGCTGGGAGCAGGCGCGGTAGGAATAGAACCAATGTGGTTTATTTTGATCCTCAGCGCACGTGTATTTGGTGCATCATTTGGTTTTCTTTTAGGGATGATTTCCATGTTTGTGTCCGCCTTATTGACCGGCGGAATTGGACCTTGGCTCGGATACCAAGTATTTGCTGCAGCATGGATTGGTTTGCTTGCTGGAGCTTTGCCTAAAACCCTGCGAGGGCGTCGCGAATTAGTGGTATTGATTATCTATGCCATTTTCGCTTCAGCTGCTTTTGGCATACTTATGGATCTTCAATTTTGGCCTTGGGCCCTAGGTTCTAGTACTCAACTGTCGTACTTACCCAACGGAGACATCTCAGAGAACATCTCTCGCTTTATAGCATTTCATTTTGCTACATCGATGGCGTGGGATATCCCACGTGCAATTTTTACCGCTGCCTTAATCGTATTTTCTGGAAAAGCGGTCCTGTCAGCTTTACGTAGAACCCGCACCCGTGCGGCTTTCTTACAACCGATTATCTTTAACGAACATGTGAAGTAACAAAGGGAAGCTTTACAACTTCACACTGTGAATCACGCCCACGGACATCAATCATAAGGATCTGGCCAAGCACCACATCTGATTGCAAAATTGCCAAACCAATTCCATGCTTGAGGGTAGGTGAAAAGGTTCCACTGGTTATTTGACCCACAACATCACCGTCTTGATTTTTAACAATCATTCCGGTGCGAGGTATTCCGCGATCTAAGGATTTGAGCGCATAGTTCTTGCGCGATAGACCATTTTCTTTTTGTGATTTTAGTTTCTCAGAGCCGATGAAGCTCTCCTTTTTCCAGCCTACCGCCCAACCTGCATTGGCTTCGACAGGTGTAATTTCAAGAGACAATTCATGTCCATGTAATGGATAGCCCATTTCAGTTCTTAAGGTATCGCGTGCACCCAAACCGCAGATGACACCACCCAATGGTGTCATCACATCAACAATCGCATCCCATACCCGTGATGCATCAGCGACCTTAGGAAGTAATTCAAAACCTAACTCTCCGGTGTAACCGGTTCTACAAAGGATTACATCGGCTCCCGATATATTCACATGAGTAAATGCCATGTAATCGATGTCGATAATGACTCCCAGCTTAGATAACACCTGCGGTGCAAGAGGGCCTTGAATCGCCAATACCGCAAATTCTGAATGTAGGTTTGTGACCTCTATCCCAGTTGGTGCTTCATCCTGCAGAATCTTTACGACATCTGATGTATTGGATGCATTGGGCACTAAGAAGAAATCGCTATCTGAATTACGATAAGCGATCAGATCATCAACGACACCACCCGTCGGTGTGCATAACAAGGTGTACTGAGCTGATCCACTTTCAATTTTATTCAGGTCATTTGTGAAGCAACGGTTGAGAAACTCAACTGCGCCGGCACCCTTCACTGAGGCTTTGCCTAGGTGTGAGACATCAAAAAGTCCCACACGCTCACGAACGGCTGCGTGTTCAGCCAGAACTCCTGCTCCTGGATACTCTATCGGCATCAACCAGCCACCAAAGTCGGCCATCTTTGCATTAAGCGCGAGGTGCTTTCCATTTAATGGTGAACTCTTCATTGTGCAAACCTACCAAGAGTTCTATTACGCTTCAGGGTATGAGCACTTTAAGGATTTCAGATGGCGTTGTTAAAGATGAGGTTCTAGTCCTTGGGCTTGCTTCTACTAATTCAAAGGGCGGCCTAGCCATTGAAACAGGTGAAATGGCGATTGATACAAAGGCGGTTCTTGCTCAACTTGCTGACATGGGTGCAACCGGAAAAGCAGATGAAGTGATCAAAGTGCCAGGAACTCATGTTCGGTTGTTAGTCTTCACCGGCCTTGGAAACAAATCATCACAGTATCCACATGAAACTCTACGTCGCGCCGCAGGCGCTGCATCTCGCGCACTAGCCGGAAATGCATCTGCAACCTTTTCCCTTCCGGCAAAGACGCTCACCGAAGTAGCTGCCGTTGCAGAAGGCGCGGCATTAGGTGCGTACTCATTTACAGAGTTTCGTGGCACTACAAAGGTTGATTTCAAAGCCCCTCTCAAGACAATCACAGTTCATTCAAAGTTGGCTTCAACTGCTGATGCAAAGGCGGCGGTATCTCGCGCAGCGATCATCGCAAAGTACACCTACCTTGTGCGGGATTTAATCAATACTCCACCAAGTCACTTAACCCCCGAATCATTCACAAAGAAAATGACAGCGGTTGTAAAAGCTGCAGGTGGTGCGAAAGCCGGCTTAAAGGTTCAGATTTGGGATGAGAAGCAACTTAAGTCTCAGGGCTTTGGCGGAATTATTGGAGTAGGGCAAGGTTCTGCCAATCCCCCACGTTTGCTACACATCTCATACACTCCAAAGGGAAAAGCACAAAAGCATTATGCCTTCGTTGGTAAAGGAATTACATTTGATACCGGTGGTTTAGCGCTAAAGCCTGCGGCAGGCATGGAAGCGATGAAATCAGATATGAGTGGAGCTGCAGCAGTAAGTGCGGCGGTAATCGCGATCGCCGAATTAAAATTAAATGTTGCAATAGATGCCTGGGCACCTCTAGCTGAGAACATGCCAAGTGATACCGCGACACGACCAAGTGACATCATCACAATCTTTGGTGGCAAAACGGTAGAAGTTCTCAACCCTGATGCAGAAGGACGTTTGGTTCTTGCAGATGCATTGATGAAGGCACAGAGCTCAAACAGTAAGTTGGATGGAATAGTCGATGTGGCGACTTTGACCGGTGCACAAGTTGTTGCCTTGGGCACTCGCACAAGCGCTGTAATGACAAACAATCAAGAGTTCAGCCAAGCCTTTATGAAGGTAACCGCGCTCACAGGAGAACAGTTCTGGCCGATGCCATTACCTGAAGAGCTTCGCGCCTCTTTAGATTCACCTGTTGCAGATTTGGCCAATATTGGTGATCGCATGGGTGGAATGCTGGTGGCAGGTCTGTTCTTGAAGGAGTTTGTTTCTCCAGAACTGCCATGGCTTCACTTAGATATTGCAGGTCCAGCATTTAACGATAGTAAGCCTCATGGCTATACACCAGTGGGCGGAACGGGAGTTTCCCTGCGCTCACTTGTGACATTAGCCGAGCAGGGGTAACCAGAACCTGCGCATTGGGAACTTTCCCCCTCTTTGAGGCAAGATAAGCACCTAGCCCGTACGGGTGTATGGAGGGAGCCGTTTAGTGTCTCAATTTGATCTCGTCATCCTTGGTGGCGGAAGTGGTGGTTATGCCGCTGCTCTTCGCGGCGCGCAACTTGGCTTAAGCGTTGCCTTGATCGAAGCGGACAAGGTCGGCGGAACCTGCTTACACCGTGGTTGTATTCCAACCAAGGCTTTATTGCATTCGGCGGAGATTGCAGATGGCGCACGTGAAGGTTCACACTTTGGCGTCAAGTCAACATTTGATGGCATCGATATGGCAGGGGTTAACGCCTATAAGGATGGAGTCATTAATAAGCTGTACAAAGGTTTATCCGGTTTAGTGAAGTCGCGAAACATTACATACATCGAGGGTTACGGAAAACTAGTCGCAAAAGACACCATTGAAGTGAATGGAACCCGTTACTCCGGGAAAAATGTAATTCTTGCAACTGGTTCATATGCAAAAACCTTGCCTGGTCTTGAAATTGATGGGGAAAAGATAATTACCTCTGACCACGGCACAAAAATGTCGTATGTTCCAAAAAGTGTAATTGTTCTTGGTGGTGGAGTTATTGGTTGCGAGTTTGCATCTGTATGGAAATCATTTGGTGCCGAGGTGACGATTATCGAAGGTCTACCTCACTTGATCGCCCTTGAAGATGAATCTTCCAGTAAGCAACTCGAACGAGCATTTCGCAAGCGTGGAATCAACTTTGAGTTAGGTGTTCGTTTTCAATCAGCGGTTAAGACAGCAAATGGCGTAACTGTGACCCTTGAAGATGGAAAATCTTTTTCGGCAGAAATTTTGATGGTTTCTGTTGGCCGCGGACCAGTATCAGCAAATCTAGGTTACGAGGAACAAGGAATTGCGATGGACCGTGGGTACGTACTGGTAGATAACAAGTGCCGCACCAATGTTCCTGGAATCTGGGCGGTTGGAGACTTGATCCCAACCTTGCAACTAGCCCACGTAGGTTTTGCGGAAGGTATTCTGGTTGCCGAGGAAATTGCAGGACTTAATCCTCGTCCAATTAATTACGATGGTGTTCCACGTGTCACCTATTCAGATCCAGAGGTTGCATCTATCGGTTTAACTACAGCAGAAGCAAAAAAGCGCGGGCATGATGTTGTCGAGCTTTCTTACGACTTAGCCGGAAATGGTAAGGCGCAAATTCTAAACACCACTGGGTCAATCAAGCTTGTCGCCCAAAAGAATGGTCCAGTTCTTGGAGTCCACATGGTCGGTGCTCGCGTTGGTGAACTTCTTGCAGAAGCAGAATTAATTTACAACTGGGAGGCTCGCGCAAGTGATGTCGCACCATTGATCCACGCACACCCAACACTGTCAGAGGCGATGGGCGAAGCTCATATGGCACTTGCAGGAAAACCGCTTCACGCACACGGATAACCAAGGAGAAAAAAGATGACATTCTCAGTAACGATGCCAGCACTTGGCGAAAGCGTTAGCGAAGGCACGGTCACTCGTTGGTTAAAGGCCGAAGGCGATCATGTAAATGTTGATGAACCACTTCTAGAGGTTTCTACTGACAAGGTTGATACCGAGATCCCTTCACCAGTGTCAGGAACCTTGCAAAAAATTGTTGTTCAGATTGATCAAACAGTTCCAGTTGGAGCAGAACTAGCAATCATCGCAGATGGAGTGTCCGCATCGACGCCAGCGCCAGGTGCAGCCCCAGCGGCTCCGAAAGCCGCTCCAGTGGTTCAAACTCCAGCAGCTGTTGCCGCTGCACCTGTGTCACCTCCTCCAACACCTGCAGCGACCGCTGCAACTGGTACCGGAACGGTTATTACCATGCCAGCACTGGGTGAAAGTGTTTCTGAAGGAACAGTTACTCGTTGGCTAAAAAATGTAGGAGACTCAGTTGCAGTTGATGAAGCACTTTTAGAGGTTTCAACTGACAAGGTCGATACTGAAATTCCTTCACCAGTTGCTGGAACTCTTCTTGCAATTGATGTTGCCGTCGACACAACCGTTCTCGTTGGTGCTCGTCTTGGATTAATCGGTGCTGCCGGTGGAGCAGTTTCTGCTCCAGCAACACCTGAACCAATTGCACCTGTTGCTATGTCTGTACCGACTCCATCACCTGCACCAGTAGTTGCTGCACCCGTTGTTTCAGCACCAGTGACTCCATCACCTGCACCAGTTGTGGCATCACCATCTGTCACACAACCAGCAGATGCTTATGTCACTCCTCTAGTTCGCAAACTTGCATCTGAACTTGGTGTAAACCTCGCTCAGGTTAAGGGAACAGGCATCGGCGGGAGAATTCGTCGTGAAGATGTTGAAGCGCTAGCACATCCTGCTGTACCTGCAGCTTCAGTAGCCGTCGTATCGACTTCATCTGCAGTTAAACCTCCCGTAGTTGCAGTTTCACCACTACGTGGAACAACCGTGACGATGTCGCGACTTCGCAAAGTAATTGCAGCACGTATGGTTGAGTCACTCCAGGTAAGTGCGCAATTGACAACTGTTGTTGAAGTTGATGTGACAAAAATTGCACGTCTGCGTGATCGCGCCAAGGCAAGTTTTGAGGCACGTGAAGGCGTAAAACTTTCATTCCTACCATTTTTTGCAGTTGCGGTGTGTGAAGCGTTGAAGCAACACCCTGTACTTAACTCATCAGTTGAAGGTGATCAGATCACTTATCACGGTGCTGAACATCTTGGTATTGCCGTAGATACAGAGCGAGGATTGCTTGTTCCAGTAATCGCCAATGCCGGGGATCTCAACATGGGTGGAATCGCTCGCAAGATCTCCGATCTTGCAGCACGCACCCGCGACAACAAGGTAACTCCAGATGAGCTTGGAGGCGGAACATTCACACTGACAAATACTGGAAGCCGTGGAGCGCTTTTTGATACACCAATCATCAACCAACCACAGGTTGCAATCCTTGGGCTCGGCGCAGTGGTAAAGCGTCCAATGGTTGTTCGTGGTGAGGATGGTGGCGAAACAATTGCAATTCGCTCAATGGTTTATCTTGCCTTGTCATATGACCACCGTGTTGTCGATGGAGCAGATGCTGCAAGATTCCTGGTCACTTTGAAAGAGCGCTTAGAAGGTGGCGCTTTTGAGTCAGATCTAGGTCTCTAATAGTTCATGTCAGTTCCTCAACGCATTGCAATCACCGGTGCTTCCGGTTTAATCGGAACAGCACTGGTTGGTCATTTAAAAGCAGAAGGCCACACCGTTCAACGTTTAGTTCGTCGTACCACGGTTGGCTCCGATGAGATTCAGTGGGATCCGCAAACAGGTTTTGTGGATCTAGAACCTTTACGTGGTGTTGATGCAATTATTCATCTTGCTGGAGTTGGTGTTGGCGATAAGCGATGGAACAAAAAGTACAAGAGCGAGATTCTTAATTCACGATTATTGGGAACTACCGCGATTGCCAATGCAGTTGCAGAGGTAAAGCCACAAGTTTTTATCTCAGCCTCTGCAATCGGTTGGTATGGTGAAAGTGGAAACCGTGCAGTTGTCGAAACAGATCGAGCCGGAGATGATTTTCTCGCCGCCGTGTGTCGCGAATGGGAAGCTGCTGCAGATTTAGCGGGAGATGTTCGAACGGTAAAAATTCGAACTGGCCTAGTTTTAGATCCAACTGGTGGTGCGCTTGGAAAAATGTTGCCACTTTTTCGATTAGGACTTGGTGGAAAATTAGGAAATGGAAAGCAATGGTGGTCTTGGATTACCTTGCATGATCAAATCAGAGCGATAGTATTTGCATTAGAAAACCAGATCTCAGGTCCAGTCAATCTGACCGCACCTAACCCAGTGACTAATCAAGAGTTTACCGCTGCACTTGCCCGCGCTATGCACCGACCTGCATTATTTCCGGCACCTGCAATTGCGCTGAAGATCGCCTTGGGCGGATTTTCTTCTGAAGTACTCGGATCAAAGCGTGTGATTCCACATGTGTTGCAAGAGGCCGGATTTACCTGGGATTACCCTCATATTTCTGAGGCCCTAGCGCAATTAATTGAGGATTAACTCCGCCACTAATCGACCTGAAAACAGAGCTCCTTGCTGCGACGGAACCGCTCTGTGATCACCTATAACAAATAGCTCATCTGAGATTTTTACGGACTGACTCAATGCACGTCCGATGCTTTGAATCGGTAGAGCTGCAGGTATTTCATACTTAGCGACTAACTGCCAATCATGTGTGCTTGCTTTCCAGATGATCGATAAATGACGCCGCACATCAGATTCTGTGACACCTAACTCAGTAGTTGTTGAGACCAAATGAGAACCAATAGGTGCATAGTCAGCAGAAATATCAGATACAACGATGGTGTTGATGATTGGTCCGCGATTTTGCCCATCAACAACTAAACGCCCAGTGCCTGACGGATTACTTTCAACTGCGTGATACCAGGTTATGCATCCAGCCATCCGCGGAACTTCGGGCAATCCAAGAATTTGCGTCGCTGTTGTTGCATCCGTTGCAATTACTACTTTATTTGCTGTGAAAGTTCCAGCAGAGGTGTGAACTTTTCCATTTTCAACCGTGTCCACCTGAGTTCGATAGGTGAAGTTTCTTACCCGAGCTGCTAACGCATTTGGTAGCGCAGCGACACCTTTACGAGGTAGCCCCGGTGAACCGGTAACAAAACTTCTAATGATGGATTGCCCATAGGCTGCATCAACATTTTTTGGGTCAGTCAGAAAAACACCCTGCAAAAAAGGACGCAGGGCTCGATCGTAGGTAGATCCCAGAGATTTGAGGGAATCTTCTACTGAAAAGTGTGATGGCGGTTTTCTCGCGAGAAAGCGAAGTAAAGCTAGTTTCTCAGGGATAGTTCCCGTTGCACGATTAAGTGCGGTCCACGGAGCTACACGAGGATCCCCCAACGCATGGCGATCATTTCCCAACGCCACTTCGATTACGCGAGGTGCTGTGATGAAATCAATTTCTTTAATGACTTCCAACTCTTGCAAAGCTGGATACCGTGAATTAATCAATTGGAAGCCACGATCGCAAATAAATCCATCAATTACATCTGAGGCAACACGACCACCTGCTCTATCGCTTGCCTCAACTATCTGAACATCAACCCCAGCATCTTGTAATGTGATTGCTGCATTCAAACCCGCCAAACCTGCCCCAACGATCAAAACCTCAGAACTACTAGACATCTGTACCGATCTTTCGAGCTTGATCAATTATCTGCGCCACTAGTAAGGCATCCTCATTAGTTATCGGCCATGGGGTGCCATTGGTTATTGCAGAAGCAACAGCTGAGTAAAACAGTGCGTAATTTCCGGGTTCTCCAACAATTTCCTCTACCTGATCACCGCGATGAATGTGCGCAACCGAGGTAGTTGGCTCAGACCATGACCCACCTTCAGGGAACTTTCCTGCGCGCAGTAACGCCTCTTGTGGATCTAACTCATTAATAACTAAAGCGCCTTTACTTCCTAAAATTCGAATTCGAGGACCAGGTGCTCCTACCACGGCGCTAGCAGACAGGTAAGAGATCACTCCGCTGTCATGACGCAAAACAAGAACCGCATCATCATCTGCTGCTCCGCGAATAGATTTGACAGTAGCAGTAACCAGTTGTGCATTACCAAACCAATCAATTGCGGTAGAAATCAAGTGGGGCTGTAGATCCAATAGCTGTCCCCCGCCATCCTGAGCGCTCATGTTCTCACGCCAGGATTGGGTATTTACCTCTGGACGGAAACGTTCAAATCTGGAATCCAGACGATGAATCTCACCTAAGACGCCACTTGCAAGAACCTTCTTGATTGTCAGGGCATCACTATCCCATCGACGATTAAAGAAGGTTGAAACAGGAACTCCCTTTTGAGAGGCAACATCAATAATCCTTTGAGTTTCACTAAAATCTCTACCCATAGGTTTATCGATGACAGTCGGAATTCCTGCTTCAAGGGCAGCGATAGCTTGTTCAGCATGAACAATATTTGCAGATGCCACAACGACTAGATCTAATCGCTGAGTAAGCAACTCTTGCATCGTTGAAACAACTATCGCATCTGGAAAATCCTCAAGCACATGAGCGGCGCGGGTTGCATCTGAGGTAAGAACAGCTGCTATT
>JAGWVL010000063.1 GCA_018970885.1 Actinomycetales bacterium | reverse complement strand
AAGTTTCAACATCCATCTCAAAGAGGAGCGCCGCGTGCCTGCAGTAACAGTTAGTGACATCACCGTACTTCCGCGCATCTCAGATGCAACACATCTGCGCGCCCGGCGAATCAAGAGCATCACTACTGCTCCACAAGGTTACGAAGGCGAAGGTTTTCCAGTTCGTCGCGCATTTGCAGGAGTTGATTTAGCAGAGCTCGATCCTTTCATTCACTTAGATCAAATGGGTGAAGTTGAATACGCACCAGGTGAACCAAAGGGAACGCCATGGCATCCACATCGCGGGTTTGAAACAGTTACCTACATTATTGATGGAATTTTTGACCATAAGGATTCCAATGGTGGTGGCGGAACAATTTCAAACGGTGACACACAATGGATGACAGCTGGCGGTGGAATTCTCCATATTGAAACTCCACCAGAGCATTTGGTGATGTCGGGTGGTTTATTCCACGGATTCCAACTCTGGGTAAATCTTCCAGCTGCAAAGAAATGGTCGCCGCCTGCATACCAAGATGTGCGCGCGCATGATGTTGCACTCCTTTCAACCCCAGATGGCGGATCACTTATTCGCATCATTGCCGGCGAATTAGATGGACATGTTGGTCCTGGTTCTACTCAAACTCCTATTACATTGATTCACGCAACTGTGGCACCTGGTGCCGAACTTCGACTTCCATGGCGTAAGGATTACAACGCACTTGTCTATGCCATGTCAGGATTTGGTTTTGTCGGAGATGAACAACGACCAATATCAATGGGACAACTCACCGTCTTTGGTGAAGGCGATGCAATTGTGGTTCGTGCTGCGCAACAACAAGAGAGCCGTTCTCCTCAGCTTGAACTCTTTATTCTCGGTGGTCAGCCCATTAAAGAACCAGTTGCTTGGATGGGCCCATTTGTCATGAATACAAAGCGCGAAGTTCTTCAGGCATTTGAAGATTTCCAAAAGGGTTTACTCGGTTCAATTCCGGCGATTTACAAGGAAGATGCCAAGCGGCCTGACATCCTGGATGTCCACAACGCTCCCACCGATATGCAGGAGAGTTAACCTGCTAGCGCGCAGTAACTAGACTTTACAGTAATTGGCTGTTAAAGAAACTAGAGCGCTTTAAGCGCAGAGACAACCTTGGTCAGCGATGCCTTGGCATCGCCAAAGAGCAACATAGTTTTTGGATCATAGAGAAGTTCATTTTCAATTCCAGCAAAACCTGGGCGCATCGAACGCTTGAGGAAAATAATGTTTGAGGCCTGATTTACTTCCAGAATTGGCATTCCATAAATTGGGCATCCTGGAGTTGTCTGCGCTGCTGGGTTAACAACATCGTTTGCTCCAATCACAATTGCCACATCTGTCTGACTAAAGGTTGGGTTCACTTCATCCATTTCCGCTAATTGGTCGTAAGGAACATTTGCTTCAGCAAGAAGCACATTCATATGACCTGGCATACGACCTGCAACGGGGTGGATTCCGTAAGCAACATCAATTCCCTTTGAAATCATGAGATCGGCAAGTTCGCGCACAGTGTGTTGTGCTTGTGCAACTGCTAAACCAAAGCCAGGAACAATCACGACGCGACGTGCATAGTTGAGCAAGATTGCTACGTCATCTGGTGAACCAGATCGAACTGGACGTTCTTCACCCGCAGCAGATGTGTCTTGTGGTTTGGCGGTGAATGCACCGAAAAGAGTTCCAAAGAGCGAACGTCCCATCGCTTCTGCCATCAGACGAGTCAAAATAGTTCCAGATGCACCAACAAGAGTTCCGGCAATAATCAAAAGCGTTGACGATAAAACATAACCGCTCGCCGCAACTGTGAGACCCGTGAAGGCGTTGAGAAGTGAGATAACAATGGGCACATCTGCGCCACCAACTGGAAGCACGAAGAGCACACCAAAGAGAAGTGAGAGAGCTCCCAAAGTAAGAAGTGGTGTTGTTCCAAGCGCTGTGACAACCCAGACTGAAACTGCGAGTACTGCAATGAGGTTGGCAGCAATGACAAAGCGGCCGCCAGGAAATACAACGGGACGAGTTGTCATTAACTCTTGCAACTTTAAGAAGGTAATGATGGAACCACTGAAGGAGATGCAGCCAACGACGACGGTAAAGACTGTGAAGATTACTTCAGCTGTCGTTGCCTCATTACCTAAATTCATATATTCAACGATGGCGACAAGTGCTGCTGCGCCACCACCAACGCCATTAAAGAGAGCCACCAAT
>JAGWVL010000028.1 GCA_018970885.1 Actinomycetales bacterium | reverse complement strand
TAAGTAGTTCTTTGAGCGCTTCATTTCATCCTCTATTTCTTTCAAGAAAACTTTCGATTTCCTTGAAGTAGTGGTTGTGGTTAGCGGACCAGCGTGGTCCTCCCACATCTCTTCACCAATTTGGCGATGAGAAAGTTCTTTTTTAATTTAACTAGAATTAGCCGTTTACTGTGATTCCCATTGAGCGAGCTGTACCCGCAATGATCTTCGCAGCTTGATCAATGTCATTTGCATTGAGGTCAGCCATCTTCTGAGTTGCGATCTCCTTGACCTGAGCCATGGTGATGTTTGCAACCTTTGTCTTGTGAGGAACAGCTGATCCCTTTTCAACGCCAGCAGCCTTCAAGATCAAACGTGATGCAGGAGGTGTCTTGGTGATGAATGTGAATGAGCGATCTTCGTACACGGTGATCTCAACTGGAATGATCTGGCCCTTTTGTGATGCTGTTGCATCGTTGTATGCCTTCACGAACTCCATGATGTTGACACCATGCTGACCTAGCGCAGGACCGACTGGTGGTGCAGGTGTTGCTGCTCCAGCCTGAATCTGCAACTTGATGAAGCCGCTTACCTTCTTCTTTGGTGCCATTTCTTTTCCTCTTTTTCTTGGTTTTGTTCTAAAAAATTAGATCTTTTGTACTTGCCCGAATGAAAGCTCTACTGGTGTTTCACGTCCGAAGATTGAAACTAGAACCTTGAGTTTTGCCTGCTCTGGCATGATCTCTGAGATCGATGCTGGAAGGGTCGCAAATGGACCATCCATTACTGTTACTGACTCGCCAACTTGGAAATCAACAACCCGGATCTGATCCTTATCTGACTTCTTTACTGGACGTGGAGCAAGAATTTTTTCTACTTCATCCATGCTTAGTGGTGAAGGGTGGTGAGCATTTCCAACGAAGCCGGTAACACCAGGGGTGTTACGAACCGCAGACCATGACTCATCTGTTAAATCCATACGAACTAGAACGTAGCCTGGGTAGATGTTGCGCTTAACCATCTTGAACTGGCCGTTCTTAAGCTCCTTCACCTCTTCTTCAGGAACCTCAATCTGGAAGATATAATCCTCCATGTGTAATGAAGCAATACGGTTTTGAAGGTTGCCTTTAACCTTCTTCTCGTAACCTGCATAAGAGTGGACTACATACCAATCGCCAAGGGCCGTGCGTAGGGTGCGACGGAACTCTGCATTTGGATCATTCTCATCTGATTCGATGTCGCCATCTTCATCTGATGCGAGCGCAAGCTCTGGCTCAATTGAAGTAACTGGTGCTTCAACGATCTCTTCAACCGCAGGAGTTGAAATCTCTGTTGCATTGGCAGCAAGGGCTGCCTCAAATGCATCTGGCTTGATCTCTTCGGTCATCGTCTTTCCTTAACCAAATACCCAGAAGACAACTCTTGTAAGCAAAAAGTCGATGACTGAAACAACGGCAATAATGAAGGTAACGAACACAAGTACAACCGCTGTATAAGTAGTTAGCTGGTTACGTGTAGGCCAAACAACCTTACGGAGCTCTGAAACAACTTGGCGATAGAAAAGTCCAACGCGCGCAAATAGACCGAGCTTCTCGGCTACTTGTTCAACTGACTCTGTCATCGTCATTTCCTTTCGAACTTCGTTAGTACTTATTGAATGCTTCGTGCTTTAAAACTTCGTGCAGGGCAGGAGGGACTCGAACCCCCAACCGGCCGCTTTGGAGACGGCAACTCTAGCCAATTGAGCTACTGCCCTTCGCGAGAGCATGGCAAAACCATAGGGAATAGCAAACCCTCGTGAGCGTCGAAGTGTAGAGGCAAGGTGGGGTTCAGGTCTAACTCACGCCTGAAATACGGCAGACTTACGCCCATGACTCCACGTATCTCAGCCCGCATTGCAGCGATCGCAGAATCAGCCACATTGGCTGTTGATGCAAAGGCCAAAGCGCTAAAAGCTGCTGGTCGTCCAGTGATTGGCTTTGGTGCAGGAGAGCCTGATTTTCCAACACCTGATTACATCGTTGAAGCTGCTGCTGCTGCGACAAAGGTTGTTGCAAACCATCGCTACACACCAACACCTGGTTTGCCAGAATTGCGAGATGCGATTGTTGCAAAGACAAAGCGTGACAGCAACTATGAAATTACCGCAGACCAGGTTTTAGTTACAAATGGTGGAAAGCAATCTGTTTACCAAGCATTTGCGTCAATAATTGATCCTGGTGACGAAGTTCTTCTTCCCTCACCATATTGGACAACATATCCAGAGTGTGTGAAGTTAGCTGGTGGAGTTTCAGTAGAAGTATTCGCTGATGAGACCCAAGATTATTTAGTAACAGTTGAACAACTTGAGGCTGCCCGTACTTCAAAGACAAAGGCCTTACTGTTCTGTTCGCCATCAAACCCAACCGGTGCTGTGTATTCAGTTGAGCAAGTTAAAGCAATCGGTGAATGGGCTGTAAAAAATAATATTTGGGTAATCTCAGATGAGATTTATGAGCACTTACTGTATGACGGTGCGAAGGCTCCATCTCTACCCGTTGTTGTTCCTGCTCTTGCTGACACCTGCATCATCATCAATGGTGTGGCCAAGACGTATGCGATGACAGGCTGGCGAGTAGGTTGGATGATCGGACCTAAGGATGTCATTAAGGCAGCAACTAATTTGCAATCACACCTTTCTTCAAATGTTTCCAATGTTTCACAACGTGCAGCAATTGCTGCGTTGACTGGAAACCTTGATGCGGTTCACACAATGGGCGAGGCATTTAATCGTCGTCGTAAACTAATTGTGGGTTTACTCAATGAGATTCCTGGCTTTAGATGTCCAACTCCAACAGGTGCTTTCTATGTGTATCCATCTGTTAAGGGTGTACTTGGAAAGAGTATTCGAGGTAAAACACCTACAACATCTGCAGAATTAGCAACCTTAATTTTGGAAGAGGTTGAGGTTGCCGCTGTTCCGGGGGAAGCATTTGGTCCATCTGGATACCTACGCTTTTCCTACGCAACTAGCGATGAGGATATTGTTGAAGGTATTGGCAGAATCAAAAAGCTACTTACTGAAGGTTAAATCTCTACCCCAATTAGATTTACTTCAGCTTCAAGGGTAATTCCAAATACCTCTTTAACTTGATTTCGTGCACGCTTAGCTAGCTCTGCAATATCTGCAGCGGTTGCACTTCCTGAGTTAGATAAAGCAAGCACATGCTTTGTCGATACACGCGCACCACCGATTTCATCACCCTTGTGAGTACCAGAGTTTTCAATCAACCATGCCGCTGAAATCTTTACCCGCCCATCATTGAGCTGCCACTTTGGGGCGGCGTTTGGCAAAGTATCGGCTTGCTGTTGAGTAACAATTGGATTGGTAAAGAAAGATCCTGCAGACCACGAATCATGATCATCAGGTGACAATAACATTCCCTTACTTGCACGAAGTTCTAGAACAGCAGCACGTGTTGCTTTAACTGTTGCTCTATCACCTGGATCAATACCAAGTTTCTTGGCAAGTTCCACGTAGGTAATTGGATCACTCATTTCGCCAATTCGAATTTGGAACTGAACATCTAAAACAACATAGCGCCCAGGATGAGCCTTGAAATGAGAGTTTCGATATGTAAATTCACACTGGGCATTTGTAAATGTCTTAACTACTTTTTCTTGTCGATCATAAGTGCGAACTCTCGTGATGAATTCAGAAACCTCATGTCCATATGCACCAATATTTTGAATTGGCGCAGCTCCTACTGTTCCAGGAATACCGCTAAGAGTTTCTAACCCTGCATAACCACGATCAATAGTTGTCTGAACAAAGGTGTCCCAATCTTCGCCCGCACCAATAGTTAGTGTTGCACCGCTACATGCATCGACTTCTGATTGCACAGAGTTGTTGGAGATACGAATTACTGTGCCATCAAAGCCTTTATCGGCGATCAGAACATTTGTTCCAGCGCCCATGATTAAAACCGGCGATTCTCCCGCCTCTTCAATCGCAGCGATAATTTCAGTCTCAGTGGATACCTGAACTATTTTTTGCGCCGGGCCACCCACGCGGAAGCTGGTGTACTTGGATAACTCGGTCATGTAAGAAGGTTACCTGCGTGGGGACAAAATTGCGCTTTTACCTCTGTACTTATCAAGGACACGGTCGTAATTCTTCTTAGATTGAACTTCGCGGTACTCGGGATCAGCATCGTGATACCCATGATGACGATCCTGAATTAGTGGAAGCTCCATCTGCAGTAAACGACCACCAGCCTGTCGAATTTTTAGTGAATATTCAATATCTGCATTTCGATAATACAGAGCGCGGGGATTAAATCCGCCGACTTCGATCATCGCTTCGCGATCAAAGGCCATGAAGTACGAGAATAGGACATCAACTTCACCGGGACCCTTGTCATCAACGCTGCGCCATTCATCGTCGGTATTAATCAATCCCCCGCGCCAGCCAACGGCTACGAATTCACCCTTTTTTAGTTCCTGTACAACAGGAGTAATTGCATCTGCAGTAAACCGTGTAGATGGATCCATCACGACTACATACTTGCTTTTGACTTTTTCAAGAAAAACATTGGCACAGTCTCCCCAAGCAGCACCTGGGTTAACAGAGATTAAGTAAGTTCGCTTATCCATTTGTTCAAAGAGAGTTCCGGCATCACCAATTGAAATAATTGCAACCCCGCAATCACTATTGGCTTTGATGGTTTTTACTGTCTCTAAAGCATCTTCAGTGAAGCCCTCAACAATTAACCCAACAGTTACTTCTTTTTCTAAATCAATTGGACGAATATCGCGTGGATAGGCCAGAGTTAAATACGGCTTCTTTGGGCGGAGTTCGTATCCCCCAACAACATCAACGATTTCAAACCCTGCCTGCAACAGTTCATCACGATATTTATCTGCAAGCGCAAAATCTTTAGCGGCTCGAGCATCCATCCGTGCTTGAGCAATTGCGGTTACTGAATCAGGAATACTCACTTAACAACGACCGCTTTAGACATTCCTAGAACTGTAACTCCGGCAGAGGATGCACTTAACTCAATTTTGATTTGCTCCCCATCAACTTCAGATACAACGCCAGAAACAGTTAGATCTACCTTTTGATCAACTGGAACGATGACCGGCTTAACAAAGCGACCTGAAAACTCTTTCACCGCAGCTGATCCGCCAGCCCAATCTGTAACAAACTTTCCGACTAAAGCCATGGTTAACATTCCATGTGCAATTACATTAGGAAGGCCGACAGAGAGTGCATACTCCTCATTTTGGTGGATTGGGTTTTGATCACCGCTAGCATCGGCATACGCCTTAAGCATTACACGATCGACGTAAAATGTCTTTTCCTCAAGAATTGTTCCGACTTCAATCATGTGCGTACCACCAATGTGGACCAGGTTGAGACGACTAACTGGCCTGCTGAATGTAAATCTGAACGTACCGTTACGATTTCATTGCCGGCTGTGACTTTGTAACTTTCAATAGCGGAGAAACATTTAAAAGTATCGCCCGCAACGATTGGCCGTTTGATTTCAAAGCGCTGATCACCATGAACTACCCGAGACCAATCCAAACCAATTTCAGGGTTGGACAAGATCTCTTGTGATTGTTCTAAAGTAATTCTAATTGAGAAAGTTGGAGGAGCTACCGTTGTATTGTCCACTGAAAGGACTGCACAAAAGGCATCAATTTCAGATTGAGAAACAGTTACAGACTCTGCACCTTCAAAGGTGCGCCCGACAGAATCGGGATTGAGCATTAGCGAGTTTCGCGGTGAAGAGTTGAAGACTTGCAACGTGGACAGAACTTCTTTAGCTCCATACGGTCTGGATCGTTGCGGCGGTTCTTCTTGGTAATGTAGTTACGTTCTTTACAATCCACGCATGCCATGGTGATCTTTGGACGTACGTCCGCGCTCTTACTTGCCATGGTCTTACTCCTTCAGTCGATTACGAGAGGCTTAGGTTACCTGAGCCTGTACGTTGCGCGAAATTCGCGCTTATGGAACTAGTAGCGGAGGCGGGATTTGAACCCACGACACAGCGATTATGAGCCGCTTGCTCTACCAAGCTGAGCTACCCCGCCAAGGGTTGTGCGTTTGAAAGATAGGTAATTCTTGGTGAAGAACCTCTTTCGAGCCCCCCACCGGAATCGGACCGGTGACCTTTTCCTTACCATGGAAACGCTCTACCGACTGAGCTAGGGGGGCGTTGATCGAATGCGAAGCCTACCTTCTACCTTCCACTTTGGAAAAATTACCTCTTTATTGTGCAGGATCTAGCGTGATTTTACCTGTTGTTTCACGGCTCAACATCGCCTTGTGGGCTTTGGTGGCCTGACTCAATGGATAGGTTGCACCGATTACCGGCTTCAACTTTCCTTCAACAACAAGAGTAAAGAGTTGCTCAATAACATCATTCATTAATTCTTTCTTGCCGAAGCAATGTGACAACCAAAATCCAGTAATAGTTTTACTGCCACCCATAAGTGTTGCTGGTTGAATCATTGATGGTGCAACACGTGATGCCATGCCATAAGTAACAAGACGACCAAATGGCGCAAGAATTTCTAGGCTGTCATCAAAGGTCTTTCCGCCAACCATTTCCAGAATCAGATTTACTCGCTTGCCACCATTAGCAGCTTTGATCGCATCGCCTAAGTTTTCATGGGTTGCGTCAACAACTACATCGGCACCAAGTGAGGTTGCAAGTGCGCGTTTTGATTCAGATGAAGCAACAGCAATTACTTTTGCTCCCCACAACTTTGCTAATTGAATTGCGATTGTTCCAACACCACCGGCAGCGGCATGTACGACAACTGTTTCGCCAGGTTGCACATGTCCAACAGTTTTCAAAATATGCCAAGCGGTTGAGCCTTGAACTAACATGCACAACGCTTGTCCATCTGAAACACCATCAGGAATTGGAATCATTGTTGCTGAATGAGTTATCGCCTTTTGTGCGTATCCCCCACCATCAACTGGTGCCAATACTCGAACACCCTTTGAAGTTGTTCCGACTACTTCAATACCTGGAACCAATGGGAGCTTTTGTGGTGAAAGGTATGAGTTTTCAGTTTGGTGTGTGTCTGCGTAGTTAATTCCGATTGCTGAAACATTAATGAGTTCAAATCCATCTGCCGGCTTTGGATCCTCAAGATCAACTAAGTGCATGACATCTGGACCACCAAATTCAGTGATCTGAATTGCTTTCATTTTCCCAGCTTTCTTAAATTAGCCCTTGGTTGAACCGAGTGTTAAGCCTGATACAAACTGTTTACGCAGAAGAATAAATATCAAAAGTGTGGGGAGCGCAGCAACGATGGCACCGGCAGCCAGTAAGTTGAAGTCGGTAACAAACTCACCCTGAAGGCGGGCCAAGGCTGAAGTAATTGGTCGCTTTGAATCAGACTTCATCAGAACCAAAGCCCAGAAGAAGTCGTTGTAGATCCAAGTCGTCATGAGCACTGCCAAAGAGGCAAGAGGTGGACGAAGCAATGGCAAAATAATTTGTGTGTAGTGGACCCAAACAGAGGCACCATCCACCATTGCAGATTCACTAATTTCCTTAGGGATAGTTTTTAAATATGAGGAAAGTACGAAGGTTGCAAAACCTAATTGGAAAGCTACGTGAATGAGTACAACTCCCAAGATGTTGTCGTATAGAAGAGCGCGATTTCCAAACAAATCACCAATCCATAAATACATCTTGAATAGCGGAATGAATACAAGTTGTTGAGGCAATAAGTTTCCAGCAGTAAAAAACAGTAATAGCGCTACATTAAACTTAAATGAGTAACGTGAAACTACGAAGGCGATAAGTGATCCAAATCCAAGAGTCAATACAACCGCTGGAAAAGTAATCAAAAATGAGTTAGTCAAGTACATCGGCAGCTTCATAAGGCGAATAGCGTTGTAGTAATTCTCGAAGTTCAAAGTTTTTGGAACTGAGAAGACACCATTTGCAATTACATCGTTATATGGTCGAAGAGAGCTCCAAATCGTCCAAGCTATTGGAAAGAGCCAAGCCAAAGCGAAGAATCCGATTATGATCGAAATGATTCGATCCTTGGTTTTTTGAGTGTTCTTGTATTCAGGCACTTTTACTAGAGTTGTCATTACTTAACATCCTCTGCAAAGCTCTGCTTCAGATAAGTAATCATTGGGCCGATACAGAGTGCGAAGAGAATTACTGCATAAGCTGCACCCTTCATCGACATTCCACCACCAGAAATATTCTGGAATACCAAGATGCCCAAGATTGGCCAGCCTGTGCCTGAGCCATAAATCATGTACACGATGTCAAAGGCTCGCAGTGAGTCAATAACGGTAATGACGATAATAATGATGTTTACCGGCTTCATCGTCGGCAGAATTACCTTACGGAAGGTCTGCCACTCGGTAGCACCATCAATAGCTGCCGCCTCTTTCAAGGAAGGATCAACAGACTTTAATCCTGATAAGTAAAGAAGCATGATGTAGCCAATATGTCGCCAGGAGGCGATACCAAGAATCACATAGGTGTTGATGTCATAGTTGCCGTAAAATGAAATTGGGTTTGAAATGTCACGACCCAAAATTCCCTGAACGAAACCACCTGGTTGCAACATGAAGTTCCAAATAATTCCGGTGACTGCAAGTGAGAGAACTACAGGGACAAAGAAAGCTGATTCATAAAAGCGGTGTCCGCGAATTTGTCGGTCAATTTGATACGCCAGAAGAATTCCTAGTGGTGTAGCTATTAGACCAAACCAAAGTAACCAGATGACGTTGTGCCAGATCGCTTCCCAAAAAACAGGAGTTCCTGTAAAAATATTGTTGTAATTTTCGATTCCAGCCCACTTTATATCTGAAATGTGAATACCGGACCAAAATGTAAATGAAAGGCCAATAGTTCCAATTGCTGGAACCCATACCAAAAGAATGTGAAAGGCTGTTGGAATTCCTACGAAGGCTGAGAGCGTTATTCGATCTTTCCGGGAAAATGCTCGACGGCGACGAACTGTTGTGTTCGTCGCCGTCGAGGTCATAACAATTATCCTATCTTAAAATTCACTTAGCTACTATGAATTAAAGAGCAGGAAGTGCATCCCATTGTGCCTGTACTGATTCAAGGATCTTATTAATATCCTTTGGAGCACGTAGGAAGTTTTGAATTGCTGGTGCAACAACTGGGTTCGCAAAATCTTGACGAGTATCACGATCAAGGAACTGAGTGATGTACTTTGCTTCGCCCATAACTGCAAGCTGTTGCTTCTGGAATGGATCGTAGCTTGAAGTATCCTGTCCCTTGTTTGCAGATGTGAATGTATTTCCAGAATCTAGACGAGCTTGCATACCTTCCTTAGAAGCAAGCCACTTAACAAGCTCTTTTCCACCTTCTATGTTTTCACCATTTGCTGCAACGCAAAGACCATCGATAGGTGCATCGATTGTGTCGCGACCATGCTCTGGGTTGATTTCTGGGAATGGAACGATCCATAGATCGTCATAGTCAGCCTGTGACAGAGTCTTGAAGTCACCTGAGAACCATGAACCCATCAACATTGCACCGCACTTCTTCTGTAGTAGAAGATCGCGCATACCTTCCCATGAAATATCTAGAACGTTCTTGTTCATGTAAGGAATCATCATTTCGAAGTGCTTGAAGACTTCTGCAACCTTCGCATCTGTCCACTTTTCCTTACCTGCAAGAAGATCAACGTGGAACTGGTATCCATTGATGCGAGCGTTCAAAATGTCGAAGGTACCCATGGCTTCCCAGCCACCCTTGTCACCAAGTGCGTAACCGATAAGGCCCTTCTTCTTTGTTGCCTCTAGCATCTTCATGAAATCATCCCATGTTGCGATGTTCTCAGGATCTAGACCAAGCTCTGTCATTGTTGACTTACGGTAATGAAGTCCCCATGGGTACCAAGATGTTGGAAGGAAGTATTGCTTTCCATCTGATCCTGTTGATGCAATCTTGTAAGAGTCAGCGAACTGGTCACCGATTTCATCCCAAACACTTGACACATCTTCTAGTAGACCTTGATCTGCGTAGAACTGCATGCGGTATCCAGCCATCCAGTCAAAACCATCATCAGGTGTTCCCTGAAGATATTGTGAAAGGTTATTCTGGAATGCGTTTGCATCGTTCATGTTGAGAGTTACTGTGTTACCACTTGCTTTCTCGTAAGCAGCCTTAACCGCTTCGTGCCACTTGACTGAAGATTCTTCTAGTCCGCGGCCACCCCACTTCATTGGGCCGACATCTTTACTGCCGCAACCCGCAAGTAGTGATCCACCAGCTGCGATTCCTAAACCACCAACTGCAGCACCCTTAAGTACCGAGCGGCGGGAAATGCCATTATTTTGTTCTGACATCATCGTCCTTTTCTATTAATTGAGCCTTCGAAGGTCATTGGGTTCTGAGGGGTCAAATCCCTTGGACACTCAGAAATCTACGCCTGGGTAGGGTCAATTGATAGGAGGTTGAGGTAACGAAAGGGTTACAAATACGCTCAATATTGTGGGATTTGAAGTTTTTGGCCGGACATTTGGGCTGATTGATGGGCTAGGACCCCAGGAATAGTGAATCTAGCTGCGTCAATAACATTCATCGGGGCTTTTCGCGCTCCAACAGCGTCCATTACAAAGTCATCAACCATAAATTGATGTGAACCACCATGTCCGTTGGAAAGACCTAGAAACTCTTTCGGCAACTGAGAACGATCATGTACTCGTGCAAATCCACCATCCCAAAGATTTGGAGAAACGTAATCGGGTTTCAATGAATATGGGTTTTCTACATCTGAAAATGTTCCGATTTCATCAGTAACTATGTCAAAAGTATTTTTGGTTGCCCATGATGCGTATCCCACTTGCTGTTCAAAGGAGCCCTCAGTACCAAAAATACTCATACGCACAGTCGATTCTAATGGCGCAGTTCCGACACGTCGCAATTCAGCAATTCGCATTACTCCGCCATCACTCGTTTCAAATAAAGCGATTTGGTTGCTTTGATCGTTTTTCCACATACTGATATTTGAATCAAATATCCCATCACCTGCGGTATCTTTAATTCCAATACATGTTGCAGAAGTTGCTTGTGCTCCGGTAACTGAAAGAATCATGCTGACGGAGTGAGTTGCGTACAGCATCGGTGGGAAGCTTGCGGTTGATTTCCAATCATCACCACCATTTGCTGCATATGCATCACTAAAGCCATGGGACATGTCATGGAGATATTCGCCTTCGCCATACACAAACTTGCCCATCTGCCCATCTGCAAATTTTCTTCGAGAGAAAACAACTGCCGGATAATAAAAACTTGTTTCCGCCATAAAGTAGGTGAGCTTAGTTTTACTTGACGCTTGAACGAGTTGTGAAATTTCACCTTCGGTAATTCCCATTGGAACGGCGGTATAAACATGACGACCATTTTCAATTGCCTCTAAGGCGATCTGTGCGTGTGTCCAACGTGGAGTAAAGATCGCGACCGCATTGAAATCGCTATTCCATAGATCGGAAAGGCTTACAAAAGTGTGTTTAATTGAGAACTTGGCAGCGATACTCGCTCGTCTTTCAGCGTTTAGCTCGACTAGAGCGACCTCTTCCACAAATGGATGAGCTTGAAACAAGTGGATAAATGAGGATGAGAATTGTCCACCGCCAATTACGGCTACCTTCAATTTTTTCATAACAACTTAATAATCTTCTCTTAATCGAAGGGAGTTAGCACTTACATAGTTCTGACTCAGGAATACCAGCCAAAGCTTCTTCAATGTGTTCACCGCACCCCGCCCATGTAATTTTTTGGCAGTTTTGACATCTAACCGGTGAACACATAGTTGGAGTCTATAACCCTGTCAGTTTTACGGCGGCCAAAGCCACCCCAGCCACAATGACCCAAGCAATCATTCCCATCGCCATTGGGCGTGGGCCGATGCTGCGGATCGCTTTCCAGCGAACACCCGATCCCAGCGCAACTAAACCTGCGCCGAGCATTAACTTGCTTACTAAAACAATGTCGCCGTGCACTCGATCATTGATATCAATGATGTTATTTAAGGTCGCAACCACTATGAATCCAAGGACAAAGTATGGAATTAAAGGGACCTTTACTGATTGAACCTGTTGCTTACCTTGCAAGGTTAACCACCGACGGTGTCGTATAGACAAAATCAAAACAATAGGAGCAAGCAAGCAAACTCGCGAAAGCTTTACGACGATTGCGTACTTATCTGCATCATCGCCCCATACAGATGCTGTTGCAACCACCTGGCCAACGTCGTGGACAGCCGCACCTGCCCAGGCACCGAACTCTCGGGTATCTAAATTCAGGGCATGTCCAATCAAAGGCAATACAATGATTGACAAAGTTCCACACAAAGAAATCAATCCAATTGCATACGAAGTTTCTTCTTCAGTTGCTCGAGTTTGCGGCTTAATTGCCGCAACAGCGGTTGCTCCACAAACTCCAAAACCGACACCGATCAACAGTCCAAGTTCACCAGACATCTTGAACAGCTTTGATAATCCAAGAATCCCGAAGATTGTAAAGGTAACAACAATGACAACTGTGATTACACCTTTGAGGCCAATCTCTTTTAGCGACACAACGCTTACTTGAGCACCCAACAAGGCAACACCAATACGCATAATTGTTTTGCTTGAAACCTTGGTAGCAGGAGCAGCAAATTCTGGCCACTGTGCAAAGTTTGCGACTAAAAATCCGAAAGCCACACATAAGGCAAGCGGGCTAATTGCCGACTGCATCTGATTAATTTGAAAAGCAAGCGCAACTAATGCGCCAATTAGGCCAAATCCGGGTGCATAAGTTTTAACCATTTAGAAACCCAGCTGTGAAAAAACTTGATCGGTAATAGTTATTTCATCATCAAGATTGAGTTTTTCTGGGTTAATGCGGTTGGCACCTGGAAGGCGTCCACCTGCGGCACCGACCTCCGTAACAAACTCAGTGGAGCGGTTATTTGTGCCATCAACCGATAATTTCGCTGCATCAATTGCGATTACAAAATGTGAAATCTGTTGCGGCATCGCATCTTGGCTAGCGGCAAACATATCTGGAATATTCTTTGCAAGGGTTGGACCGATCAACATTCCGGTTAATGATTCAACAAGAACTGCAACTGCATAACCCTTAACTCCACCAAGTGGTGCAAGCATTCCAGCAAGTGCTTCCTTTGCATCTGTTGTTGGAGCGCCATCTTTGGTAAATGCCCAACCTGGTTCTAACTCTGCACCAGCTTGTGCTTTCGCCTGAATCTTTCCTCGTGCAACTGCACTTGTTGCAAGATCTACAACCGTTGGAGGGTTTGTTGGAATACCTGCTGCAAGTGGTGATGTAGATAGCAACGCTTTATTTCCGCCCCACGGTGGCATAACAGCTGGCCCGGTACTAAATGCAATTCCAACTAAACCTCGATTGATCATTGGCCAAACATAAATTCCTAGAGCACCACAGTGATTTGAGCGACCAACACCTACAGCTGCAACTCCATTAACCATTGCTCGTTCTGCTGCAACCTCTGCAGCATGTTGTAGCTGCCAATGACCTAATCCGTCAGCACCATCAAAGACAATAAGGCTAGGTAAATCTGTAACTATTTTTAGTTGCGCATCCGGTTTGATCCCACCCGCCTGTAAACGAGAAAGGTAGAAGGGCAGACGCATTAATCCGTGACTACCAATCCCCCAACGATCGCTAGCAACAATGCAGCGAGAAGTTATTGCGGCATGTTCTGTTGGAACACCGGCGGCTTCAAGCAAAGTTTGCGCTTTTGAGATCGCTGAACCAACGGTTAGCTGAGGCATCTAATTACTACTTTCTTTTAACGCTCCCACTGCATGAGTAGCAGGCTTTGAGTTCAACACTAATTCAATGTTTGCGGCCAAAATCTGGTTTATACGTAGCTGACTCTCCCTAGTAATTCC
>JAGWVL010000062.1 GCA_018970885.1 Actinomycetales bacterium | reverse complement strand
TAGTTGGATTAATTCAGGGGTATCTACAACTCGCGATAAACGGGTTAAAGCCTTGCGATTATCGCTGTAATTCTTGCGTAAAGGGTTGCTCAACCCTGATTTTCCAACGCTCCACTGAACCTCGGGCTCGCTCCGAACACTTCGACCAAGCGCTAACTGTAAGCGATCCTGTCCATAAACAAAGTAATTCTTTAACTCACTTGGCGCTAAACGTTTTGCTAACGAGATATCTGGATTTCCATAAGCAAGTGCAACAACATCATTACCTGCAGTTACCCGTTTTAATTGAGTTAACCAAGCTGTTGCAATCTCTTTTCCACCGGGTTCTGCTTCAGTTGCCAATGTGTAATCACCTGACATCGCAATAATTTCATCAATTAAAGCTGCATCAATAACCCAGGTTCGACTTTTCGCAATGGGTTGAAAAACCTTTAACCCTAAATCACCAGACGGTGTCAATGATTGAGCTAAATCATCATTACGGAATTCACCCGTAAAGGTTTGATGAATCGGACCCGTTATTCTAATAATGGTATTGGCCGCAGATGCCGGCGGCATCACCAACAATAAAAATGCAGAGATGACAGAGAAAACTAACTTTTTCATGCGGTTAACTCCGCACTGCGCGCAATTAACTTCTTTTCATCAGGATAAGCAAGACGATCTACGATCTCTTCTAACGGAAACCAGGAAACCTCATCTACTTCACTTTCCTGCGCAGCTAAAACCCCACTCACTTCAGTGAACATAAAATGATGAACAGTTTTGTGAATGCGCTTTCCACCAGCCATAAACCAAAAATCAATTACTCCTAAGGACTTTGTGATGCTTGAAGTAATTCCAGTCTCTTCCGCAACCTCGCGGATCGCAGCTTGCTCAGGAGTTTCACCCTCTTCAATATGTCCCTTAGGCAAAGACCACAACAATCTTTTGCCTGTTGCATCCTTGTGGTCATAGCGACCGATCAACAAACCCTTGGTTCCAGTTGAGTCAATAACTAAACCGCCAGCACTAACCTCATCAACGCGCTTTGCATACGGGCGCTTAGCTTGAGAACCCTTGTTAGGAGTCGTTTGAGTCTGTGGTTGTGGGCCGCGGTTACCGGAACGCTTACGTTTCCGTTTCTTCTTCGTGCCTTCGCTGCCCGCACCAGGTGCCGGGATCATGAAGTAAGGATAGTGCTTTAACCTTACTTATTGTGAGATCACACCCAGCCACTGAGTTAGCGATCCGTTCATTAATTGAACGCGCTCCGCTTGCCAGCTCCCTTGCCCAAGCCTTCAAAGCGAAGGGCTTTACCTTGGCACTGGTTGGTGGACCTGTACGTGATGCAATCTTAGGTCGCTTAGGAAATGATTTAGATTTCACAACAAATGCACACCCATTAGAAACAAAAAAGATATTGCAATCATGGGCTGACAATGTATGGGAAATCGGAATTTCATTTGGAACAGTCGCCGGAAAACGTGGTGACACAACTGTTGAAGTAACAACATACCGAACTGAAAATTACGATCCAAATTCTCGTAAACCAGAGGTTGAGTACGGGGATTTAATTGATGGAGATTTATCTCGACGTGATTTCACAATTAACTCAATGGCACTTGAATTAACTGGAGAAAAGCCAGAGTTCATTGACCCATTTAATGGTTTACAAGATTTAGCTGCAAAAGTTTTACGAACACCGGTGCGTCCTGGTGATTCCTTTAATGATGATCCATTGCGAATGATGCGTGCTGCACGTTTTGCAAGCCAACTAAACTTTGAAATCGCACCCGATGTTTTAAGTTCCATGAAGGATTTGGCTCATCGCATATCAATTATTTCCGCCGAACGTGTGCGCGATGAGTTTATAAAAATCATAATGTCTGCAAATCCACGCATTGGAATAACACTTTTGGTTGATTCTGGCCTTGCCGATATTGTCTTGCCGGAAATTCCAAAATTGCGGCTTGAAGTCGATGAGCACCATCACCACAAAGATGTATACGAGCACTCAATTACAGTGCTAGAACAGGCGATTGAACATGAAGATCGCCTTGGTGGTCCCAACCTTGTCATTCGCTTAGCTGCGCTATTGCATGATATTGGTAAGCCAAAGACACGTGCCTTTATCGAAGGTGGTGGAGTTTCATTCCATCACCATGAAGTTGTTGGTGCGCGCCTTGCCAAAAAACGTTTACAAGCGCTGCGTTTTGATAACGAAACCATCGATGCGGTTGAGCTATTAACAATGCTCCACCTTCGTTTCCACGGATACGGCGAGGGTGAGTGGACCGATTCTGCGGTCCGTCG
>JAGWVL010000061.1 GCA_018970885.1 Actinomycetales bacterium | reverse complement strand
GTGTTTTAGGCGATGTCAACGGATCTAGTTAAAGAGAGCTCGGCGGATCGTGCCGTCCGCTTCGAGCGAGATGCCCTTGCCTTTACCGATCAGTTGTACGCTGCTGCATTGCGGTACACCAAGAATCCACATGATGCAAAGGATTTAGTGCAAGAAACTTATTTAAAAGCGTTTGCATCCTTTCATCAATTTGAACCAGGTACAAATCTTCGTGCATGGTTGTATCGCGTCTTAACAACAACATTTATTAATACTTATCGCAAGGATCAACGCCGACCACAGTTAAGTTCTGGCGAGATTGAGGATTGGCAGTTAGCTGATGCAGCCTCGCACACTAGTGATCAAGGAAAATCCGCTGAAGTTGAGGCGCTAGAGAACTTGCCAGATAGCGATATCAAACGGGCGTTGCAGGAAATTCCTGAAGAGTTTCGTATTGCTGTGTACTTGGCTGATGTTGAAGGTTTTTCTTACAAGGAGATCGCTGACATCGTTGGCGTCCCTGCAGGAACTGTAATGTCTCGTCTGCACCGGGGAAGAAAACAGCTGCGTGAGCGGTTAACAGAGTATGCAAAGGAACTGGGTTACTCCACCGAGAAGAGTTCGGAGGTGAAACCATGAGTTTCAATCAATTCTTCAATGATAAGAGCGTCTTAGCATGTAACGAGGTTCTCAACTCCTTTGTTCTATTAATCGAAGGAAGTATTGAGCAACCACAAATCGGATTGATCGAAGTTCACATTTCAACCTGTCCAGCGTGTGAGGCAGAGCTTGCACATGAACAAGCGGTCCGCCAGCTGATGCAAGAGACATTACGCCGCAGTTGCAATGAGAAGGCACCGCAAGATTTGCATGATTCAATCTATCGACAGATTCATGCGCAAATGGCTGGAACTTTCACTGAAGTGGTTACGCAATACAGCATGACGGAGATTTCAATTGAGATCGATGAGTTTGGCCAGATAGAGCATCGCGAGGTAACTATTGAGCACACTGAAGAGATTAGATTCCTTAATGATGGCGAAGATCCTCGCGATGTAAATGGGCAAGGTTAATCGCGATGCTTTCCGAGGATGAGGTACTAGGAGCTGTTGGAATAACCGAGATGGTAGTTCGCCCAGGAGACACCTCTGTTGCTATTGGTATCGGCGATCTCCCAATCATCGCCCCATCCTTACTTATCAACTTAATGGAACATGCAGCGATACTTTCGCTAGATCTTTATCTAGAACCAGGTGAAACAACTATTCCTATTAGTGTTGAGTTTATTTCACTATCTCCCGCAGGCATTGGTACATCTTTGCGCGCAACTTCACGAGTTATTGAGATTTCAGGAAAAGAGTTGACCTTTGAGTGTGAGGTATATGAAAACGAGCGCCAGATTGCAGCGGCCTTAATAAAAAGATCAGCGGTGGAGCGAGTATCTTTCCTCGCCCGCACCGCTGCTCTTCACTTAATTCAAAACGAAAAGTCTTAATTTTTATTAGATAAACTAATTGCTTGCAATTAGCTCTGCATTAATCAGAGTTGTTGTTATTACGCCTTCTTGGTGGCCCAGAAGATTTCTGCAATCTCATCAATCTTTGCGATCAACTTATCTGCAACCGCAACATCCTGAGTTCCCTTTGTTCCTGCTGCACCTGCAAGCTTTGTTGCCTCATTAAACAATGAGTGCAGCTGTGGGTAGGCCTCGAAGTGTGGAGCCTTGAAGTAGTCGGTCCATAGCACCCATAGGTGCTCCTTAACCTGGTGTGAACGCTCTTCCTTGATCGCCACTGAACGTGAACGGAAATCTGGATCTGTATTAGCCGCGTACTTTTCCATGCAGGCCTTTACAGAAAGCGCTTCGATCTTTGCTTGTGCTGGATCGTAAACACCACATGGAAGATCGCAGTGTGCGTAGACAGTTGTCTTTGGTGCAAACATTTTCTCTCCTTCTCGACTCAAGGCGAGTACTGGGCCTTGTAGTTTTACTGACTTAGTAGTGCGAGACTACCGCTCGTGAGCAAATTTGGCACAGTCAGGGTCTCAGGATCATCAATGGCCCCCACCTTTAAAGATGGAGATTGGCTACTGGTTTCTTGGTTTGCTGGCGGGCTTAATTCATTGGTTGGAGATCGCATTCTGGGCAAGGTAGTCGTTGTAGAACGGGAAGAGCGCCCAGGTATTTTCTTTGTCAAGCGTCTTCAGAAATCTCATGGTGGGATTTTTTGGGTTCAAGGCGACAATGATGAAAGCACTGATTCACGCACCTGGGGATGGATCCCAGGTAATGAAGTTATTGGTGTAGTTCTCTTTCGATATCGCAAGGGACGAACAGCG
>JAGWVL010000027.1 GCA_018970885.1 Actinomycetales bacterium | reverse complement strand
CTATGCAACACATTTATTAGATGGGGGTGCTGACATTCGTGTTGTGCAGGAGTTACTGGGACATGCTTCTGTAACAACAACTCAGATTTATACCTTGATTACAATTGATAAAATTCGCGAAAGTTACTCAATGGCACACCCTCGTGCCAAGTAGCGATTATTGACCGCGAAGTCTTCGCGCCAAGATGCTTTGATCCCCCTTGGCTTCAAGATCAGCAATAATGACCGCGATTGATTCGCGAACAATACGACCGCGATCAACAGCTAAGCCAAGATCACCACGAAGTTGTAAGCGGGCTTGATCAAGGTCAAATAGCTCATCCGGGGAGAGGTACACAGTAATTTTTTCATCATGGCGCTCACGACCTGAAGGAGAGCGGTCAACTGTTGATACACGACGTCGTGCAATTGTGCGAACCCCCTTCTTTGAAGAAGCTGCTTTAGGAGTTGCAATAGCAGGAGGCACTAGTGGTGCTGCGACCTCTTGCGAACTTTGTGCCGGAACTGCACTCAATGCTGGTGCTGTTGAACGAAAGAGTTCATCGGCACCTGGAAGGTTTGCTCTACGTGTCATCGTGCGCCTCCTCTGGCGATTAGTTCTCGTGCTAGACGGCGATATGAAGCTGCGCCACCTGAAGATGTTGCATAGGTTGTAATCGGTTCGCCAACAACAGTTGTTTCTGGGAAACGGATTGTTTTAGCAATAATTGTTTCAAAAACATCCTCTGGGAATTGCTCAAGGATGCGTTCTAATACCTGACGGTTGTGCGAGGTTTTTTTGTCATACATAGTTGCCAAAATTCCAATAAGGCGGAGCTCCGGGTTTAGGAAATTCTTCACCTTATCTAGATTGCCTTTGAGTTCGATAAATCCATGTAATGCAAAATATTCGCACTGCATCGGAACTATTACCTCTTGCGATGCAACTAAGGCGTTGATCGTTAATTGACCCATCGTTGGTTGGCAATCAATCAAAATTACATCGTAATAATCTCGAAGTGGAGCTAGCGCGCGCTTAAGGTATTGCTGTCCACCGATTTCTGCGCCCAAAGTGGTTTCGGCTGTTCCAAGATCGCGGTTAGCGGGTAGGAAATCCAATCCAGGAACTGAAGATTTCAGGACAATCTCATCAACATTTGCAGTTGGTGTCATCAATGCGTAGTAAACAGTTTGTTCCAACGGAAGCGAATGAGCGTTAACGCCAAGACCAAGTGATAAACCACCCTGTGGATCGAAATCGACCAGCAAAACTCGACGCCCCATTTCAGCCAGTGCTGCACCTAGGTTGATCGTGCTGGTTGTTTTCCCTACCCCACCTTTTTGGTTGAAGATAGAAATGACCTTGGCGTTGCCATGCTCTGTTAATGCGGCAGGAGTAGGAAAGCTCTTGGCAGCGGTACCCAGCAGGTTTGATGTTGTCGCAACATCCTCCGCAATTGTCGATTTAGCGTTCAATCTTCAAACCTCTTTCCTGATGTAGCAAAGAGCCTATGCGGTACACAGAAAACAGGCAAGCGTGAAGTAAGGTGCGTTCATGGCTTTAGCTCCAGATACCGCGATCGAGGAAAATAGCGATGTAAACCCTTCCTCGGGTGGTTTCTCCGTTCACCTATCAAACTTTGATGGACCCTTTGATCTACTGCTCCAGTTGATTTCGCGCCATAAGATGGATGTGACCGAGGTGGCGCTGAGCCTTGTCACCGATGAGTTCATCTCCTTTATTCGCGAGCTTGAAGCATCGGGTGCGGGATGGAATCTTGATCAAGCAACGGAGTTTCTCGTTGTTGCTGCAACCCTGTTGGACCTTAAAGCGGCCAGGCTACTTCCAAGCGGAGAGGTTGAGGATGAAGAGGATCTAGCCCTCCTTGAGGCCCGCGATCTGCTCTTTGCTCGACTACTTCAATACAGAGCTTTTAAGGAGATTGCAGCGACCTTTGGCGAGCGCATCCTGGCCGCGGACAAATCCTTCCCTCGTGTTGTGGCGCTTGATCCAGCGCTAGCAGCTTTGTTGCCGGAGGTCTTGATTGGCGTAGGCCCACAGCGTTTTGCCGCCATCGCAGAACGTGTTCTGACCCCTAAAGTTTCACCGGTTGTAGCGGTAGAGCACCTCCACATGCCGCTTGTAAGTGTCATGGAGGAGTCAAAACGGGTCGTCGAGGCGTTGCGCCACTCTACTTCTTTGAGTTTTAGAAATCTGGTCTCAGATGCCGATAGCACCATGGTCGTTGTGGCCCGTTTCTTGGCGCTACTGGATCTTTACCGACAGGGGGTTTTAAGGTTTGATCAGGTGCTAGCCCTTGGTGAACTCCACATCCGATGGATCGGCTCCCTCGAAGGCGAGGTTGAGATCACTGATGAGTTTGACATACCCGTAGTTTTAGAGATGGATGATTCAACAGAAAGTGGCGAAAATGTCTAATGTAGAAGTTGAACGTTCCATCGAGGCGATCCTCATGGTTGTTGATGAACCGGTGACGGAGCTTGTTTTAGCCCAGGTTTTGGAGCGTCCAATCGAGGAGATAGAGGCGGCGCTATCGACACTAGAAGGCTCCTACGAGGAGCGGGGTTTTGTTTTACGCAAGATCAACGGGGGATGGCGATTCTATAGCCACCCTGCTTACTCTGCCGCGGTTGAAAAGTTTGTATTAGATGGCCAGCAATCCCGCCTCACCCAGGCGGCGTTAGAGACCTTATCGGTAATTGCATACCGTCAACCAGTATCTCGCGCTCGAGTATCAGCTATCCGTGGGGTAAATGTTGAAGCGGTTATGAAGACTTTGGTGACACGTGGTTTGGTGGAGGAGTCCGGGCTTGAGCATGAGACTGGGGCGATTCTTTATAAAACCACAAGCTACTTCCTGGAGCGTCTCGGACTGAACTCGCTTGAGGATCTGCCAGCGCTGGCTCCATATCTGCCAGATCTCGATGGTTTGGATGAGATCCTAGATTCGCTAACCGACTAACTTTTCGGCTACCCTTACCTCCTGACTGTCGGGAGGATAGCCATGGCCCAAATGAGGCTCAACAAGATCATCGCAGATGCCGGAGTTACAAGCCGTCGCGGTGCTGATGAATTAATCGAATCTGGTCGCGTCAGCGTTAATGGAATCACAGTACGTGAGATGGGTAGTAAGTTTGACCCTGAAAAAGACAAAGTAATGGTTGATGGTGAGACAATTACTCGTTCTTTGACTAAGTCTTACGTGGTACTTCATAAACCTAAGGGTGTTTTGTCTACGATGTTTGACCCGGAGGGACGTCCATCCCTAGAGGATTTCATTGACCTTCGCAAAGAGCGCCTATTTCACGTGGGGCGTTTAGATAAGGATTCAGAGGGGCTTATTTTACTCACCAATGATGGGGATTTGACCTTCAGAGCCACCCATCCATCCTTTGGTCTGGAAAAGACATACATCATCGAGTTTGATGGCCCATTACCAACGGGGGTCGATAAGATCCTGCTCAAGGGTGTTGAGTTAGAGGACGGAATGGGTCGAGTTCTCACCTTTAAGCAGCTCTCACCTCGATGGATTGAGGTCTCCATTCATGAGGGTCGATATCACATTATCCGACGGTTGATGGAGGCGGTTGGCGTCGATGTACTTCGTCTGATCCGAACTAAGTTTGGTCCGATTTCTTTGGGGGATACCCCTGAAGGACGTTGGCGAGATCTCAATGACACAGAGTTAATGAATCTACGAAAGGCTTTAAACATTTAACAATTTATTAACTTATTAATTTATGTTTGAAAAAAGGTTAAATCGTTTTATCGCTTTTTATGAGCAAATTATAAATTTATCGATAATCTCAAGCACAAAATTCCTAGAAATTATTAATTTATCGATAATTATTATCCTCAGGAAGATGCTCCATTTACTACCTGATCGATTTGAGATTGTAGTAAACAGGCTTAACAGTTTAAAAGCTTTATCGACATGTAAAGATTTAAATACACCCCAATAAGGGTGAGGAAAGGTACCCTTATCCCATGAGTGTGCGCGCTATTCGAGGAGCAATCCAAGTACCGGCCAACACGCCTGCTGACATTGCGGCGGGTGTGCAAGAGCTTGTCTCTGCAATACTTGAAGGCAATCAGTTGCTCCCATCCGATGTGATCTCTGTCTTTTTCACTTCGACCATTGATCTCAACGCGGCATTTCCGGCCGCTGCCTGCCGGGAGATGGGCTTTGCCAATGTGCCGTTGCTTGGCTCAGTTGAGGTCAACGTACCTGGTGCACTGGATCGAACGATTCGGGCGATGTTTCATGTCGAAACCACTAAGCCTGCAGATCAGATTAACCACATTTACCTTCATGGTGCCGCCGCTTTACGCAGAGACATCGCTCAATAATGTCGCTTGAAAAGCTCACCAAGGTCAGGGTTGTTGGCTCAGGATTGATTGGAGCCTCAATCGGCTTGGGTTTGGTTCAGCGTGGGGTTTTAGTTGAGATGGTCGATGCCGATGCCAAGGCTCAATCCTTGGCTAATGATCTAGTAGGCGGCACCAAGCTTAATAATCCAGAGGTAGTTGTGTTGGCGATGCCCACCTCTCAACTATCTCTAGTCATAGCGGCCGAGAATGCTCTCAATCCGAACTCGACATTTATAGATGTTGGTAGCGTAAAGAGTGAAGTTCAACTTAAAGTAGAAGCGATTTCAGGGCTTTCTAGACGATTTTTACCTACCCACCCGATGGCAGGCCGGGAAATAGGCGGTGCCGCCTCGGCAAGGGCGGATTTATTCCAGGGCCGCAGTTGGATAGTTACGCCTAGCCGGGATTTAGAACTGGAGTCAAAGGCTCTAGTGCTCCAACTGATCAATCTTTTGGGCGCGACGCCAATTGAGCTGTCAGCGGCTGATCATGATCGAGCGGTAGCAAGGATCTCTCATCTGCCTCAGGTGGCAGCCTCACTTCTTGCCAAGCAGCTGACCGGCACTCCAGCTGAGTGGATGGAGTTAGCGGGGCAAGGGTTGCGCGACACGACCCGAATCGCAGCATCAGATGTAGCGCTCTGGAAGGAGATTATTTTCTCCAATCGTGTCGAACTCAAGCAATTGCTCATAAATCTACAAAACGATCTTGGAACCATGATTGCTTCCTTGGACGATCCTGAAAAGATCGCAGGGTTGATTGCCGCAGGTCAAGCAGGAAGAGCTTTGATTCCTGGAAAACATGGCGGCAAAGCCCGAGAATATTCATTTCTTCCTATTGTTATAGATGACAAGCCAGGTCAATTAGCTGCGATCTTTAATGAGTGCGCGGTAATGGATGTTAACGTAGAAGATTTGATCATTGAACACTCTCCAGGTCAGTTGAGTGCACTCATCACTTTAGCTTTATCTCTCAGTGACGCAGAAAAACTTTCATCACATCTAAGCATGATCGGATGGAATGTTCATCCGATTCGTAATTAGAAGTAGGCTTAACTCATGGGCATAGTCGTAGCAATTGATGGCCCAAGTGGGGCTGGAAAATCGAGCACTGCAAAAGCAATAGCTATTCGGGCTGGTTGGGATTATTTAGATACTGGTGCGCTGTATCGCGCAGTTACATGGCTGGCACTTGAGTACAACTGCCAGGAGGCCTTTGGAATTTTGCAGGCAATAAAGGACCACCCCATTAAATTTATAGCTGATCCAACTTCACCAAATGTTTTTGCCGGGGAAACTCAAATCACGCACGCAATTCGTGGAACATCGGTCACTGAAAATGTTTCTCGCATTAGTGCAATGCCGGAAATACGAAGAGAACTTCTCAAACTGCAACATCGCATTATTAATGCAGCCCAACGAGGAATTGTTGTAGAAGGTCGAGACATTGGAACTGTAGTAGCACCTAACGCAGGATTAAAGATTTACTTAACAGCCGATTTAGATGCACGTGCAACCAGACGAGAGTATGAAACAGAGGATAAGAGCGTTGATGTAAAGCTATCTCTGGGTAACCGAGATGCGATCGATTCAACCCGCGCAGTTTCTCCCTTGGTTATGGCTTCAGATGCGGTAGAAGTTGATTCGACCTACCTCGACCTTGATGAAACTATTGAGCGTATTTGGGAGCTCTTGAAACAGCGTAATTTGCTCGGTTTACCGATCGTTGCCATCTTGGGTCGACCCAATGTTGGTAAATCAACTTTGATTAACCGTTTCCTAGGAAGACGTGAAGCGATTGTTGAAGACACTCCTGGGGTCACCCGTGACCGAGTTCAATATGAATGTGAGTGGGGTGGACGACGTTTCATAATTATGGATACTGGCGGTTGGGAAGCAAAGCCTGATGGAATTTCGGTACAAGTAAGTGCAGGATCTGAAATTGCTATGCAGGAGGCAGATGTTTTGTGCTTTGTCGTAGATGCACAAGTTGGGGCACTTGATGAGGATGACATCTTGGTGCAGCATCTGCGTAAAGCGAAGAAACCGACAATCTTGATCGGTAATAAAGTTGATAGTGAGCGTGAAGAGGCGGAGGCACATACCCTTTGGAACCTTGGTTTAGGTGAACCACGTTTTGTTTCAGCACTCCATGGACGTGGAAGTGGCGATTTGCTAGATCACATTATCCGTGTTTTGCCAGAAGTAGGTCGCGCACAAAATCAAGATGGTTATCGCAAAGTTGCATTGATCGGTCGCCCCAATGTCGGAAAGTCGTCTTTGTTCAATGCGATTGCCGGGGAATCACTATCAATCGTTGATGATGCAGCGGGCACAACCCGCGATCCAGTTGATTCATTACTGTCATTCGGAGGATCAACATGGAGATTTATTGATACAGCTGGATTAAAAAAGCGTGCTAACCAAGAATCAGGTACGGATTACTACGCATCATTGCGAACAGCGACCGCGCTAGAGCGTTGCGAGGTAGCAGTTGTTGTTTTAGATGCTTCTGAACCAATTACTGAACAGGATCTGCGTGTGATCACCATGGTTGAGGAAGCCGGAAAGGCGATGGTGATTGTTATGAATAAATGGGATTTAGTTGATGAGGATCGTCGTAATCAATTGGATCGGGAAATTGATCGACATTTAGATCAAGTTGAATGGGCCCAACGTGTCAACATCGCGGCCAAAACTGGCTGGCATAGAGATCGTCTGGCACCTGCTCTTCGCACCGCACTGGATAGTTGGGAACGTCGTGTGCCAACTGCAAAGCTCAACTCATTCCTAGGCGCACTCATCGGTGCGACACCACCACCTGTTCGTGGCGGAAAGCAACCCAAGGTTTATTACGCAACTCAGGCAGGGATCGCTCCTCCCAAGTTTGTGGTTTTCTCCAGCGGGTGGATCGAACCCTCCTATCGCCGCTTTATTGAACGCCGCCTACGGGAAGAGTTCAAATTCCCTGGAACTCCGGTGCAGGTAGCGGTGAGAGTCAAAGAACGCGACAAAGAATGAGCGCATCTGTAATCACCGTGCCGAACGCGCTTACTTTGCTACGTTTTCTCGGAATTCCATTATTCATCTATCTCACTCTCTCACTTGAAGCCGATGGATGGGCGATCCTTGTACTAGCTATCGGGGGAGCAACTGATTACTTTGACGGGAAGATCGCTCGTGCATGGAATCAAACCTCCCGCTTTGGCGAGTTAGCCGATCCCGCGATAGATCGCCTCTACATTCTGGCAACGCTGATCGTTTTTTTAATACGTGAGATAGTTCCAGTCTGGATGATCGCAGTAATAATCGGTAGGGATGTACTCCTTGCACTCATCACAATCATCATGAATCGCCGAGGCATCCCACCTTTTACCGTGACCTATCTGGGCAAAGCGGCGACCTTTAATCTCTTGTACGCCTTCCCATTCCTTTTGCTCGCTCAATCCGATGGCACGTGGGGAAGTATCGCCTTTGTGGCGGGGTGGAGTTTTGCTATCTGGGGTATAGCCCTCTACATTTCGACAGGTATCAGTTACGCACGCGAAGGTATTTCGCAGATTCGAGGAAACCATGTCATCAATTCCTAAAGAATTGTCCTACACCAAGGAACATGAATGGGTGAGCGCTGAAAATCTGACCTATACAATGGGAATTACCGATTACGCACAAGCCGCATTGGGAGACATTGTCTATGTTCAACTTCCAAAGGTTGGGGAGTCAGTAGTTGCCGGAAAAGTGTTCGGAGAAGTTGAATCGACAAAGAGTGTTTCAGAGATTTACGCACCTGTTACTGGAACTGTGGTTGCGATTAATGATTCCTTATCCAATTCTCCAGAAACAATCAACTCCGATCCTTATGGCGCAGGTTGGTTGGCAAAGATTGAGGTCGCGGCGGCACCAAGCGACCTACTTTCAGCGGCTCAATACGGCGAAATCACCGCTTGACCTTATCTGCCTAACTCTCTAGTGTCACCCTTAAGTTGACGGTGAGGAGGTAGGGCAGTGGCTGCAGAGCAATCTCAGAATGAACTCACAACCACCATTCACCTAGGTCTGCGTGAGGTTTCAAACTCTTCAGAGAAACATTTAGCCGAGCAGCTCGCACTTCTTTCCCCAGAGGACCGCGCTGTTGTTGCACAGATTCAAAGCTCTAAAGGTGAGAAGGCAATGATTCTCATCGCACGAGGTGCAAACAAGGGATCTCGTTTTTTAGTAACCGCTGAAGGGGTAAGTATTGGTCGCTCCGCATCTAGTTCGATTTTCCTAGATGATGTAACGGTCTCACGGTCGCACGCAACAATTTCAAAACAGGGCAACAGCTTTGTTCTCAAAGATGTAGGTTCACTCAATGGAACCTACATCAACAACGTTTCTATCACCGAACATCTTCTTGTTTCTGGTGATGAGTTTCAAATAGGTAAGTTCCATTTGCTTTTCGTCGGTTCCAACTAGGGGAGTAGTCATGGCAGTTCCAGCACGCGCATATTTGAGCATCGGTGAGGTTTTAAACCGTTTGCGTGGAGATTTTCCGGACATCACAATTTCAAAGATTCGTTTTCTTGAGTCTGAAGGATTGATCGAACCGCAACGAACTCCATCTGGTTACCGAAAGTTTACAACGTCAGATCTTGAGCGCTTGCGTTATGTACTTCTCGCACAGCGCGATCAATATCTGCCATTAAAGGTTATAAAGGAAAATCTTGACGCCATTGATCGTGGCTTGCAGCCAGCAGCCGTTGGAGGAGTTGCTTCACCTCGACCTTCGATTGGACTTGCAACAATTGATGGCGAGATCGCGCCAAGTGCATTTGGTGAAGTCAGCGAAATGCGCCTATCGCGTGAGGAGCTTTTAAAAAATAGCGGCCTTGCCGAGGATCAATTGGTTGAATTGGAAGGGTATGGATTAATCGCACCACGCGGACGCCATTACGATGGAGATGCGTTAGCGATCGCAAAGGCTGTTACCGAGATGGGTGGCTTTGGCATTGAAGCTCGCCACCTTCGATCATTTAAATCGGCTGCAGATCGAGAGATCGGTTTGATCGAGCAGGTCATCACACCTTTGACACGTCAAAAAAGCGCAGAATCAAAGGCACGTGCAGAAGAGGTTCAAAAAGAGATCGCATCTCTTTCAATTCGTTTACATGCCGCACTTGTTCGTGGTGGCCTCAACCGTCTTCGATAGATAATGTTGATACCGATGGAGGTAATCGGCGTTCGAGTCGAGATGCCCTCTAACCAGCCGATCGTTCTTTTGAAGGAGATTGATGGCAGCCGTTTCTTACCGATTTGGGTAGGAGCTGTCGAGGCAACTGCCATCGCCTTTGCCCAGCAAGGGGTAGAGCCTCCTCGTCCTTTAACCCATGATCTAATGAAGAACCTGGTCGAACTCTTTGATGCAACCTTGATTGCGATCCATTTGACCGAATTGAAGGAGGGCGTCTTTTACTCAACCCTCAACTTTCGTGATGCGTCAGGTGAGCCCCTTTCAATCACCGCCCGACCTTCCGATGCGATCGCACTAGCGGTCAGAACCCACAGCAACATCCTCGCCACGGAGGAGCTACTCAACGAGGTTGGGGTCGAGATCCCACAAGGCGAAGGCGATAACCAAGAGGTTGAGAAATTCCGCGAATTTTTAGATCAAATTAACCCCGAGGATTTTGCGGGATAGGGTGCAAAACCCTAAACCTCAAGTAGAGGTTTGCTTCGTGTCGGTCATTGTTTAGCGGTGTTTCTAGCCTTACATTTATCTCACTCCCCAAGAGAAATGAGCATTCCCCGTGTCCCCAGAAGAGATGGAAATCGGCTACAGAGGCGCTACCGCCTGCTCTGCCGCAGGAATTAGCTACCGTCAATTAGATTACTGGGCACGTACAGGTTTAGTTGAACCAAGTATCCGAACAGCAAGTGGTTCTGGAACTCAACGTCTCTACGGTTTCCGTGACATTTTGGTGTTAAAGGTTGTGAAGCGTTTGTTAGATGCGGGTGTCTCACTTCAAAATATCCGTACCGCTGTTGATCACCTTCGCAGTAGGGGAGTAACCGAGCTAGAGCGCATCACTTTGATGAGCGATGGCGCATCAATTTACGAATGTGCAAACGCAGATGAGATTATCGATCTACTGCAGGGAGGCCAAGGTGTATTTGGCATCGCAGTAGGCAAGGTGTGGCATGAAGTTGAAGGCTCATTATCAGTCCTTCAGGGTGAAGTTAACGGTCAACCTATGAGTGGCCAGGTAAAGGATGAACTCTCGCTGCGCCGGAAGGTAAAAGGGGCGTAATAACACCGTTGTAAGTATCATTTGTGCCTTGTAGTAGTTGCTACTAACTATCGACAGGGGTTTGTGTGTCACGTTCATTTGAGGATCGTCATATTGGCCCTACCTCAGTTGATGAAGCGGCGATGCTTAACTCACTTGGCTACTCAGATCTAGCCTCATTCATCAGCGATGTTGTTCCATCAAACATCGCAATCAAGGGCGTTATCGAAGCAGCCTTGGATTCAGGTAAGAGCGAGGTTGAGGTAATTGATGAACTTCGATCTATCGCATCAGAGAACCAAGTATTCCGTTCACTTATCGGAACTGGGTACTACGGAACCATTGTCCCTCCAGTTGTAAAGCGAAATGTTTTAGAGAATCCATCGTGGTACACCGCCTACACACCGTACCAACCAGAGATTTCTCAGGGTCGGTTAGAGGCGCTCTTTGCATTCCAGACCATGATCTGCGAATTAACAGCGTTAGATATTTCAAATGCATCGATGTTGGATGAATCAACCGCTGCTGCCGAAGCTATGACACTTGCCCGTAGAGCATCAAAACTCAGCGATGATGCGGTGTTTTTAATCGAAGAACATGTGCATCCACACACTAAAGCGGTCGTTATCACACGCGCAAAGCCTTTGGGAATCACAGTTGTAGAGGTCGATTCCGGTCATGTCGTTCGCGATGGATTTGATGGTGAGTTTTTCGGAGCGCTGCTTCAGTACCCAGATACAACAGGAACAGTTATTGATTACACATCATTTGCTGAGTACGCACATTCCAAGGGTGCATTGGTAATTGCAGCGACTGATCTTTTGGCTTTGACCTTGCTGAAGGCACCAGGGGAGTGGGGCGCAGATATTGCCGTCGGAACTGCGCAACGATTCGGTGTACCGATGGGGTTTGGTGGACCACATGCAGGTTTCTTAGCGGTGCGCAATGGTCTTGAGAGATCGATGCCTGGACGTTTAGTCGGTCAGAGTATTGATGCAACCGGAAAGCCTGCCTTTCGCTTAGCGCTACAAACCCGCGAACAACATATTCGTCGTGATAAAGCAACATCAAACATATGTACTGCACAAGTTTTGTTAGCAAACATGAGCGCTTTCTACGCGATGTGGCATGGACCAGCAGGACTTCGTCAGATTGCAGAACGAGTTAACAACTTTGCGTCGCGATTACACGCTGCAACGGGAAATCATCAAGATGTTGTATTTGATACTGTTCATGTTGTTGTAAAAGATGCAAAAGCAGTTCATGAGAAGGCGGCTGCACGGAGGATCAACTTTGCTCGAGTGAGCGATACCGAGATTCGTGTTGCCTTTGATGAAGAGACTACCGAAGAGTTGTTCGCTGAAGTTCTTGAAATTCTCGGCCTTAAGGATGCAATCGGGGAGAAAATCCCCACCAAGTTTGCCCGCACGAGTAAATATTTGACCCACCCGGTCTTTAATACCAACCACAGCGAAACCGGAATGATGCGCTACCTACGCAACTTAGCCGATAAAGATTTGGCGCTTGATAGAACGATGATTCCTTTAGGCTCCTGCACCATGAAGTTGAACTCCGTTACTGAAATGGAAGCGGTTTCCTGGCCAGAGTTTTCATCCTTGCATCCATTTGCTCCAGCTGATCAAACAGTTGGTAGCCGTAAGTTGATCAAGCAGTTATCTGATTGGTTAGTGGCGATCACCGGATATGATGCAGTTTCTTTGCAACCAAATGCTGGAAGTCAGGGGGAGTTTGCAGGTCTGCTTGCGATTCGCAATTACCACGATTCACGCGGAGATCACAGCCGTAATATCTGCTTAATCCCGTCGAGTGCGCATGGAACCAATGCAGCATCTGCTGTTATGGCCGGCATGAAAGTAGTTGTTATAGATTGTGATGATAATGGAAATGTCTCAGTTGATGACATCAAGACAAAGATTGCTGAACACGGTGATGCGCTAGCAGCGTTAATGATCACTTACCCATCTACCCATGGTGTTTTTGAAACCGCAGTTTCCCAGATCTGCCAGTTGATTCATGATGCAGGTGGTCAGGTTTATGTAGATGGTGCAAACTTGAATGCACTCGTTGGTGTTTCGCAACCAGGAAAGTTTGGCGCAGATGTCTCTCACTTAAACCTTCATAAAACCTTTGCAATTCCACACGGTGGAGGAGGACCAGGAGTTGGTCCAGTTATTGCTCGTGCTCATCTAGCACCGTTCCTACCTAACCATCCGATGGATTCACAAGCCGGTCCTGAAACGGGTCCAGGACCAATCTCTGCTGCACCATTTGGCTCAGCAAGTATTTTGCCGATTTCATGGGCCTACATTCGTTTGTTGGGGGGAGAAGGTTTAACTCACTCAACACAAGTTGCGATCCTGTCCGCTAATTACATAGCATCGCGTTTGAAAGATTCATACCCTGTCCTCTATACAGGAGCTAATGGTCGAGTAGCACATGAGTGCATCTTGGACATTCGTGGAATCACGAGAGATTCTGGTGTTTCTGTAGATGACATCGCCAAGAGATTGATGGATTACGGTTTCCATGCACCGACAATGTCTTTTCCAGTTGCCGGCACATTGATGATTGAACCAACTGAGTCAGAGAACATCTCAGAAATTCATCGCTTTATAGATGCAATGATTTCTATCCGAACTGAGATTCAGGAAGTCATGGATGGAAAGATCTCTGTTGAGGCCTCAGCGCTGCGTCATGCGCCCCATACAGCCCTTTCTGTGGTTGCTAGTGATTGGGATCGGGGATACACCCGCGAAAAAGGCGGGTACCCAGTCGCACTTGATGGTTTGGTTCCCGGCGAATCAATTGGTTCTCGTATGAAATATTGGCCACCAGTTTCCCGGATCGATGGGGCGCATGGCGATCGCAATCTGGTCTGTGCCTGCACTCCACTTGATGATTACCGATAGGAGAGGCAACTTCGACTGAGGTTAGCTTGATCCCTTTCTTACTTTACATAATGTAACTTATCGGCGTTAGATATAGGCTCGACGGGCAACCAGGAACAGTGTTGCCAATACGCCTATTAGCGCCCAATCTCCAGCTCTATCCCTGGGCGTCTGGCCCTTTAATAGATCTACTGAGGCGCGAATACTGGCGGCGGTCCCCATAGATGTTTTTTTAACTACTTTTCCTGAACTATCGATAACTGCTGAATATCCAGTTGTTGAAACTGAGGCAATATTTCGACCATGTTCAATAGCTCGAATGCGAGTTATCGACAATTGTTGGGCACTTTCTGCCGACATTCCAAAGGTCGCACTATTGGTTTGAACCGCCAGAATATTGGAGTCCTTTGCAGCCCTTTCCAGTAAAGCATCATCGATTAACTCATAACAGATAACTGGAGCTACCTTGATATTCCCAATCTGAAAGGTTTTACCGGAATCTCCTGGTGAAAAATCTTCGACCTCATCAACAAGTGGCGAAACAACTCTGGCCAAGGAACGCAACGGAATGTACTCGCCAAATGGGGTTAAATGCTGCTTAATGTAAGTTTCTGGCGATTCTCCACCCCACATTATTGAGGTATTGAGCAGCGTGCTCCCTTTATTCACAATAGCTCCAATAATTAAAGGTTGCCTGATCGAATCCAAAGATTTCTTGACATCGGAGTTGAGAAATGGATCTACATCGACAGAGTTTTCTGGCCAAAGAATAAAGTCGACATTGGGATTTTTAGCGATCTCCATTTGTGTCCGTTCAAAATGGTTATCGAAAACCGCCTTAGCTCGAGAGTTAAAATCTAAACCTAATTGAGGAACGTTTCCTTGAATCATTAATACATTTGCTGAACCCATAACAGAGGTATTCACAGAGACTAGAACAATGAGAAAAGGCAGTAACGGCAGTAACGAAAATTCTCGATGTAAAATATGGAAAATAAAAAGAGCGATAAGAACAACAGCGGCTGAAAGTGCCGTTGCTCCCCCAATCGCTGCAACCTTTGCATACGGGGCATCAGCTTGAGTGAAGGCGATACGAACCCATCCAAATCCTCCAAAAGGGAATCGATTACGAACCTCTTCCAGCAGGATGTAGATCAATGGATATGCGGTAATCCCCCACTTAGAAACGAGAGCGAGGGGCAGATAGAAAAGGGATAAACCGATCGCAAGGATCACCCATGGAATTGCACCAACGAAGGTACTACTCCAGTGCAGAACTATCAGATTGAGAGTTAAACCAAAGATAAATGAGGATAAAACTTTTTTAGTAGAGATCGATAAGGCATACATATGGATCGCGACCGCGATCGGTGCCACCCACCACTTCCCCACTGGCTCAAAAGCGGCAGATAGTAAAATTCCAGAAAGTGCTGAAAGAAGAAGTGCTACCAACCTAATGCACTGATCAAACGATCAACGCTCGCACCTAGCGCGTAACGCTCCTTAAATTGATAGATAGCAGA
>JAGWVL010000026.1 GCA_018970885.1 Actinomycetales bacterium | reverse complement strand
TCCAACAGTTGATGCACACGCTCACATGGAGATTGTTACCGATGCTGCCTTTGATTCACAAGAGGTTGCCGATGTAATCGCCGAAGCAAAATCTGTAAATGTTGATCGGATTGTTCAAGTTGGATACTCAGCAGAGCAATCTAAATGGTGTGTTCAAGCTGCAGAAAAGTGGAACACATCAGTATTGGCAGCTGTTGCATTGCACCCCAATGAAGCACCGGTTGTTGCAAATCTAGATGCAGATTTAAAAATTATCGAAGATTTAGCCCAACACCCACGGGTTCGTGCAATTGGTGAAACTGGGCTTGATTACTTTAGGACTCCTCCTGAATTAAGAAAGCGCCAGCAAGATTCTTTTAAGTGGCACATTGAATTAGCAAAAAAGACAAGCAAGGCACTTGTCATCCATGATCGTGATTCACATGATGATGTTTTATCTGTGTTGCTCGAAGTCGGTGCACCAGAAAAGACGGTCTTTCATTGCTTTTCCGGCGATGTTGATATGGCCAAGCTGTGTATCGAGCGTGGCTACATCCTTTCCTTTGCCGGCACATTAACCTTTAAAAATGCACCGCAACTTCGTGAAGCGGTAAAACTTGTTCCTGCAGATCAATTATTGGTAGAAACTGATTCACCATTCTTAGCGCCATCACCTCATCGCGGTGCCGGAAATTCTCCCGCACAGATTGCAAATATTGTCCGAGCCATGGCGGTAGAGCGAGATCAAGACCTTGCTGAACTTGCTACCGCACTCAGTGATAACGCTGAGCGAATCTTTGGATCCTTCGCACCATGACATTGCTAGGTGCAGCACAGATCCGCGAACTTGCAGCACAGCTAGATCTCAAACCGTCAAAATCTTTAGGGCAGAACTTTGTTATCGATTCAAATGTCTGCACCAAGATTGTTAAAACAGCGGGCGTTACTAAAGATGATGTCGCACTTGAAATTGGTCCAGGACTTGGCTCATTAACCCTTGCCATGTTGGAGGCTGCACAATCTGTCATTGCCGTTGAAATCGATCCACGACTTGCACAGCAACTACCGCTTACAGTTGCCGATCACTTCGAACACCCAGAAAATCTAACTGTGATCAATAAGGATGCTTTAGCGCTGCACGATCTGCCATTAGCTCCAACGGTGCTAGTTGCAAATTTGCCGTATAACGTTTCAGTTCCGGTACTTCTTCACCTATTTGAAAAATTTCCAAGTATTCGTACCGGTGTAGTTATGGTCCAGGCAGAGGTTGCCGATCGTTTAGCGGCAAAACCTGGTGGCAAAGAGTATGGAATTCCAAGTGTGAAGGCTGCATGGTGGGCCGATGTAAAAAATGTAGGCACCGTTTCACGTTCTATCTTTTGGCCAGCACCTAATGTTGATTCAAAGTTAGTTGGCTTTACCCGTCGCGAAACCGCAGGTAGCGAAGAGATGCGGGAAAAGGTTTTCACAATCATCGATGCCGCCTTTGCCCAGCGCAGAAAGATGCTCAGATCAGCCCTTGCTAGCCTGTATGGATCATCATCTGCAGCGGAGGAGATCTTGATAAAGGCTGACATTGATCCAACTTTGCGAGGCGAAGCCCTTGAAGTGAAATCTTTTTGTCAGATCGCAGCCGTTGCACCTGACATTTTCTAACAGCGGTTATAGGGTCACTGCATGCCTGTAAAAAGTGTGACCGTGCGCGTACCTGCAAAGGTCAACCTTCAGCTTTCCGTTGGCCCAAAAGAGTCTGACGGGTATCACAACTTAGTTTCAGTATTCCAAGCGATCTCAATCTTTGATGATGTAACAATCAAATTAGCCGAACCTGGCACTGGTTTAACGATCTCGATTTCCGGAGAACAAACTCATGGTGTTCCAGCAGATGAAAATAACTTGGCTGCAAAAGCGGTAGCTTTAATTTCAAAAGAGTATGACTTAACAGTTGATGCACACATTGAAATCAAAAAATCAATCCCGGTTGCGGGTGGTATGGCTGGGGGTAGCGCAGATGCGGCTGGAACAATTGTTGGTATTGATTACTTATATTCACTAGGAATGACCCGCGAAGAAATGGTTGAGATCGCGGCGCAATTGGGTAGTGATGTTCCCTTCATGCTGAGTGGTGGCACAGCAATCGGTCGCGGCCATGGTGATCAGTTAACTGCAGCACTTTCTCGTGGCACTTATTACTGGGTACTTGCATTATCGACAGTAGGTTTATCAACTCCAGCTGTTTATGCCGAATGTGATCGCTTACGAGCAGAGCTTGAAATCGTGGAACCACAAACTCATGAAGGATTAATGCAGGCTTTACTTGCTGCAGATGCCCCCGCAGTAGGAGCTTCGCTGGTTAATGATTTGCAGGCCGCTGCATGTTCACTGCGTCCTGCGTTGCGATTAGTTTTAGATGTGGGGCAGGAGTACGGAGCACTTGGGGCGATAGTTTCAGGTTCAGGACCAACAGTCGCATTTCTAGTCTCAGATGAAGAGGCAGGTCTTGATTTAGCGGTTGCTTTAACCTCAAGTGGGGTAGTTGGCAGCGTTGCACGTGCGTATGGGCCAGTGGCAGGAGCCAAGGTAATCTCCTAATTTCTTGTAATTGATCGCCATTTGATGGGCGATGGTCGTCAGCACCACCATTTATAAGGGAGAATATGCGTTCCGCCATTGTGTAGTGGCTAGCACATGGGCCTTTGAAGCCCAGGGTCCAGGATCGATACCTGGTGGCGGAGCGATAAGCGAAGCCGAAGTAAAAGGCGGAGCGACCATTAGACTTCACTCGTGACCGTACAAACCGTGATCCTCCTCGCCGCTGGCGAAGGCACACGTATGAAGTCAGCAACTCCTAAGGTTCTTCACAGCGTTGCAGGCCGTTCGCTACTTGGACATGTACTGCACGCGGTTTCACAAGTAAATCCCACAGAAGTTCGCATCGTTGTTGGTTCCGGACGGGAAGCGGTTGAAGCGCACATTTCGCAGATTGCACCTGCTGCAAAAACAGTTGTTCAGGAACAACGCAATGGCACAGGACATGCAACCCAGTTAGCGCTCGCAGGTAATTCACCACGCGGAACAGTTTTAATTGTGGCCGGTGATACTCCATTGCTTACGGGTGATTCATTGGCACAGTTTGTGCAAGCGCATGTAGAGGGCAAATTTGCAGCCTCGGTTTTAACCGCAGAACACCCGGAGCCAACTGGTTACGGCCGAATCATTCGCGATGAGAGCGATGAACTACTTCGTATAGTTGAAGAAAAAGATGCCACAGAAGATGAAAAGTTCATCTTTGAAATTAACAGTGGTGTGTACGCCTTTGATGGTGAAAAACTTGCAGCCTCAATCGGCAAGCTAACAAATGCAAACGCCCAAGGCGAGCTGTATTTAACTGATGTTATTGGAATTTTGAAGTCTGCTGGCGAATCAGTAGCCGCAATCATGATCGATGATTTCACTGAAACCCTTGGAGTCAATGACCGAGTGCAGTTGGCCGAGAGCGCAGCGATGCTTCGTGATCGAATCAATGATAAATGGATGCGTGCAGGTGTAACCATCATCGATCCAACAACAACTTGGATTGATGCAACAGTTGAATTATCAAATGATGTAACGATTCACCCAGGTACTGCGCTATTTGGTTCAACAAAGGTGGCAACTGGTGCTGTTATTGGGCCGCGAACAACCTTGACTGATTGCCTCGTTAAAGAAGGCGCATCTGTCCAGGAATCTATTGCAACCCAGACCGTTATCGGAGAAGGCGCAACAGTTGGTCCATTTACATATTTACGCGCCGGAACTCAATTGGGTGATGCAACAAAGGCTGGTGCATTTGTTGAGATGAAGAATGCAACGGTTGGAACAGGTTCAAAGGTTCCACATCTGTCATATGTTGGCGATGCAACTATCGGAGAAGGCAGCAATATTGGCGCTGCAACAATCTTTGTTAATTACGATGGTGTTGAAAAGCACCACACAACAGTGGGTGATCAGGTGCGCATTGGTAGCGACACAATGCTCGTAGCCCCTGTAACTATCGGAGATGGTGCATATACAGCTGCGGGATCGGTAATTACTGAAGATGTTCCGGCAGGTGCGATTGGTGTTGGCCGAGCAAAGCAGAGAAATGTAATAGGTTGGGTCTTGCGCAAGCGCGCGGGCAGCAAGTCAGCAATCGCGGCAGAAAAGAAGGGCTAAAACATGAGCGAGATCCGTTTATCTTCTGAAAAGAGATTGCGCCTATTTGCAGGCCGCGGATTTCCTGAGTTGGCCGAAGAGGTCGCAACTGAACTTGGAATTCCTCTGACCCCAACATCTGCATATGATTTTGCTAATGGCGAAATCTTTGTTCGCTTTGAAGAATCGGTTCGTGGTTGCGATGCCTTTGTTATTCAAAGCCATACAACACCAGTTAATAAGCACATCATGGAGCAGTTGATCATGGTGGATGCTTTGAAGCGGGCATCAGCAAAGCGCATCACCGTTGTTACACCTTTCTACGGTTACGCACGTCAAGATAAGAAGAGTCGTGGCCGCGAACCAATTACCGCACGTTTGATGGCAGATCTTTTTAAAACCGCTGGCGCAGATCGCTTGATGGCTGTTGATCTTCACACCTCACAAATTCAAGGTTTCTTTGATGGACCTGTAGATCACTTGTTTGCACTTCCAATGCTTGCTAATTACGTTGGCAGCAAGGTAGATCGCTCACGTTTAACAATCGTTTCTCCAGACTCTGGTCGAGTTCGTGTTGCTGAGCGTTGGTCAGATCTGTTAGGTGGGTGCCCAATCGCCTTTATTCACAAAACTCGCGATCCACGTATTCCTAATGAATCAATCACCGGCCGCGTTGTTGGTGACGTTGTTGGACAAACATGTGTAGTAATTGATGACATGATCGACACTGCAGGCACTATTACAAAGGCGGTAGATGCCTTGTTTGATGCAGGTGCTGCAGATGTAATAATCGCTGCAACTCACGCAGTATTTAGTGGCCCTGCTGTTGATCGCCTCAAGAACAGCCGTGCTTCCGAGGTTGTCATTACAAATACCTTGCCAATCACAGAGGATCAAAAGTTTGACAACCTGACTGTGCTTTCTATCGCTCCACTTCTTGGCCGTGCAATCCGCGAGGTCTTTGAAGATGGATCGGTTACAAGCCTCTTTGACGGTCACTCCTAAGCGGGGATTTGGAGCTTTCTCCCTCATCTCATAGACTTCAACCATTCTGGCGAGGGTTTCAAACGGAACCGTTATCGACGGCAAGGTATCCAACTCCTGTCAGACTCATGTATTACTGAGATGACAGGAGTTTTTTCATGGCAGAAGTAAAGATCGTCGGAACCACTCGCACTGAATTTGGTAAGGGCGCATCTCGTCGTGCACGTCGCGATGGTTTAGTTCCTGCTGTTATTTATGGTCACGGTGAGAAGCCGCTACACATCACACTTGATGCGAAAGAGATCGGCGTTGCACTAAAGCAGTCAAACGTTCTCCTCGACATCACAATCGATGGCAAGAATGAGTTAACACTTCCAAAAGTAATTGTTCGCGATCCGCTGAAGCAGATTCTTGAACACATCGACCTAGTTCTTGTCCGTCGTGGCGAGAAGGTTGTTGTTGCTGTTCCTGTTCACTCAGTTGGTGAGCACGATCGTGATGGAATTCTTGAGCACGTACACAACTCAATTGAAGTTCGTGTGGATGCATCATCAATCCCAAGCTTCCTAGAAATTGACATCCAGGGTCTTGCATCAGGTCAGTCAAAGTACGCAGCCGATGTAAAGCTTCCAGCAGGTGTTGAACTTGAGTCTGATCCAAAGATGATCGTTGTTCACTTGTCAGAGAAGTCAGCTGCTGCAGTTGAAGAGGTAGTAGCCCCAGTCGCAACTGATGCAGTAGCTCCAGCAGCAGATGCAGAGAAGAAGGACGCTTAACCCTTAGGCTTTGTTGTTATGACGTGGTTGGTAGTGGGACTGGGTAATCCAGGGGAAAAATACGCTGCCACCCGTCATAACATCGGCCAGATGGTGATCGATGAACTCGCTCGTCGCCACTCAGTTAAATTTTCAACACATAAATCCCGCAATGACATTGCAGCATTTAAATTAGAGGCAGGCACACACTCTGTAATTCTTGCTAAATCAAAGAGCTACATGAATGAAACTGGTGGACCAATCAAAGCTCTTGCAAACTTTTACTCGGTAGATCCGGCAAAGATTATTGCCTTGCATGATGAGCTGGATATTCCTTTTGCAGCAATTCGTACTAAATTCGCTGGTGGCGATAATGGCCATAACGGCTTGAAATCAATGACCTCAGCTTTTGATGGACCTGATTACTACCGCGTTCGTCTAGGAATCGGCCGCCCCATGGGCCAACAAGATCCTGCAGATTTTGTGCTAAAAACTTTTTCAAAGGTAGAGCAAAAAGATTTAGCAGAGTTTGTAGTACGTGGGGCAGATGTTGTTGAATCGTTGATAACAAAGGGTTTAGAGGCAACGCAATCCGCCTTTAACAGCTAAAAATAAGAAATTGTGAAATCAACCAGTATTACGTAGACCTGCAGCCACACCATTAATTGTAAGCAGTAGCGCACGGCGCAAAATTGGATCAGCAGACGCGCCTGCATCACGCACCCGCTTCAACAAGTTCACCTGAAGTAAGTGGATCGGGGAAAGGTATGCATCTCGTACCTGTAAGGTGCGAGCTAAAATCTCTTGGTCACCTAACAAACTTGTCTTTTGTGTCAATGTCAAAATTTCAGAGACAGTTAAATCAAACTCTGCTTGAATCTCATCCAAGAAGTGATGCAGCTCTGCAGGAACTAGGGTTTCTACGTAACGCTTTGCTAGCGCTAAATCAGTTTTAGCTAAGGTCATCTCAACATTGCTAATAAATGTTGTAAAGAAGTTCCACTCTTTGAGCATCTGACCCAATAGCGCTGAATGTCCCGCCTCGCGAGCAGCTTTTAGCCCCGAACCAACGCCAAACCAGCCAGGAACAATCTGGCGTGATTGGGTCCAACCAAATACCCACGGAATCGCACGTAATGAATCTAAGCCACCTGCAGCATCTGGTCGACGTGATGGACGTGAACCCAAGAAGAGCTCACCTAATTGTTCAACTGGTGTTGATGAGTAAAAGTAAGCAGGCAAATCTGGTTGCTGTATCAATGCGCGATAACGTTTAAAGGAAGAGTCACTTACAAGCTGCATGCAATCGCTCCACGCAGCGAGCTCTTCTTTGCTTTGACGTGGTCCACGATTAAGAATTGTTGCTTCAAGAGATGCCGCAAGGGTTAACTCAACATTTTCGCGAGCAAGGGAAGCAAGTGCATACTTGTCACTAATTACCTCACCTTGCTCAGTCATTTTGATCTGTCCATCAACTGAGCCCCAAGGCAGAGCGATCAAAGCTTCATATGTTGGTCCGCCGCCACGACCTACCGATCCACCACGGCCATGAAACAAGCACAACTTAACGCCATATTTCATGGCAACATCGCGCAAAGAACGCTGTGCTCTATGAATCTCCCATTGGCTAGTTGCGATACCTGCATCCTTATTGGAATCTGAGTAACCCAGCATTACCTCTTGCACATCACCACGAAGAGTAACAATGGAACGGTAGGCAGGATTACTTAAAAGTTTTTCAAGAATTTCACCTGCTGAACGCAGTTCTGCAACGGTTTCTAGCAGTGGAGCAAATCCAATACGAGCTTTCTTCTCTTTCAGTGAAACAAGCCCCGCCTGCTGCGCGATAACGACAGCTGCTAGCAAATCATCAGCGCCCTTAGTCATCGAAACGATGTATGTCTCGATCGCCTCTGAACCAAATCGATCTATTAAATTATTAATAGCAACAAAGGTATCTACAGTCTTCTTACCTAAGGTCTCAAGCTGTGATGTATCAAAGCGCACATCATCTGCGAGGATTTGAGTTAGGATTTCAAACTTTTCATCGTGTGACTTTTCAATATAACCATCAATGCCGGTAATCTGCTTCAATACATTGTGGTGAGCATCTGAGTGTTCACGAACATCCATTGTTGCATGGTTGATACCAAAGGCGGCAATAGTGCGAATAGTGCGCTCAAGTAAACCGGTAGCGATGAGTTCGCCACGGTGCGCCATGAGTGAATCACGCATCAACACTAAATCCGCTAAAAGCTCTGCGGTATTTGCATAATCACGGTTGGGAACATGTGGTGCGCCCTTGGCATGGCGATCACGTGTAAATGCCAAACGGTGAACAATCGCTGTTGCCTTTAATCGATAAGGCTCTTGCGCGTTCAGACGTAAGAACCTTTGTTCAAACTCGGGAATGTGTTTTAAATCCTTTTCCACTGAAGCTGATAGTTCAGGTGTTGCCCCAACGATCTTGGTTGAAACAGACAGCATCTGGCGTAATGCGTTCATCGCAGCGATGGTCACACGGATAGCATGTGAAACCTGGAGCTCCATCGCAGCGGTAGTTACCTCAGCTGTAATGTTTGGATTTCCATCCCGGTCTCCACCGATCCAGTTTCCAAATGATAATGGACGAGCGGTGATAGGAACCTCAACATCGATTCGCTTGATCTCTTTTGCAAAGTCATTAAGAACTTCTGGAACAGTTTGAGTGAATAAATCATCTAGGTAATACAAAGCGTTGAGCGCTTCATCTAAAGGCTCTGGACGACCCAAACGAAGTTCATCGGTTTGCCACAAAAGATCAATGGTCTCGGCAAGTCGTTCTTGCTGAGACGGATTACGAGGATCATCAAGTAGATCAGCGATGCTTCCTAATTTGTTAAGAACAGATCTACGGGCCGCTTCAGTTGGATGTGCGGTAAATACTGGACGAACAGACATCGCACCTATCCATTCGGCAATCTCTTTTTTGCTTAATTCATGTCCAGGTGTTTGTGCTTTGAGTGCGGCATCAATTCGATCAACAGCACGTGCTAACCAAGAGCCACCAGTTACTCGCGCTTCTGCAAGAACACGTGCACGATGAACTTGCTCTGCCACATTTGCTAAGTGAAAATATGTGCTAAATGCACGCACAAGTTGAACTGAATCTTCAACTGACAGTTGGGCAAGGATTTCTGCGCCGCTTCCTTCGCGGACCGCTTTGCGAACCTCTTCAACAAGGGCTAATAGTTCTGGACCTTCTTGTCGAACAAGGGTTTGGCCCAATAAATCGCCGAGACGACGCACATCGCTTCGAAGAGCTGCATCACTAGTAGCGATCGGGCTCTGGCTCATTGGGCAATCCTCTCAGGTAACTGCGTATTGCAAAACTAAATTAGACTTAACCTCAATCAAGCCCCCCTCCGCTAGGTACCCCCTATTTGTGAGTCGGGGCCTAACGGCATTGGAGAGTAATTATGCGCGGGTTAATTCCGGCCTTGCCACTTAATTCCGATGCATCTCATATCGTGGCACCACAATCGCTCTATCCCTTTCTTCTAGCCGCTCGTGCATCCTCACATCCGCTATTAGTTGTTACTAGTTCTAGTCGCAGCGCTGAAGATCTAGTCAACGAATTACGAGAGCTCTATGACAATGTGTTGGAGTTTCCCGCCTGGGAGACCCTGCCCCACGAACGTTTAAGTCCGCGTAGCGACACCGTCGCAAAGAGAATTCAAACCCTTTATGAATTGCGACAAGAACAGCGCATCAATCCCATTGTTGTTACACCTGTGCGTGGAGCGATTCACCGAATTATTGCTCAGCTAGGTAAGTCACCACTGCTTGCGTTAGAAATTGGCAAAGAGCAATCACTTGATGAATTAGTGCGTCACTTATCTTTACTTGCATATTCCCGAACAGATTTAGTAGAACGACGTGGAGAGTTTGCGGTCCGTGGTGGAATCGTCGATCTCTTTTTGCCCTCAAGTCATCACCCAATTCGCATCGATTTTTTTGGTGATGAAATTGAAGATTTGAGTTACTTCGAGGTCGCAGATCAGCGAACCTTTAAACCAGTGGTGGGTGCAGTAGAGATATATCCATGTCGGGAACTATTGCTTGATACCGCAATTAAGCACCGAGCTATCGAGATCGCTGACCAGTACCCAGCCGCAGCAGAATTGCTGGGAAAAATTGCAGAGGGTATGAGCTTTGAAGGAATGGAGTCTTTAATTCCATTGTTAATTGATGAAACTGAAAGTTTGTTCTCTCGAATGCCAGCAAATACTCAACTTATCTTTATTGATGAACAACGGATCAAATCTCGCGCAGCAGATTTGCTTGCAACGAATGAAGAGTTTCTTCACGCCTCCTGGTCCAACGCCGCCCTGGGTGGAGTTGGACCATTTCATGATGGCGCTGGTACATACATGGAGTGGGATGAGCTCTTTACTGAAATAACAAAGGCGGGCATGAGCACTATAGAGCTCAGCCCATTTGGAACAGATCTTGATCCCGAGACAACATTTTTAGATTATGCAGCGATTGATCCCATGCGCGGAGATGTTGATCGCGCAGTCGAAGCTTTACGCCAAGCCCTGGCCGAACATCGCACCGTTGTCTTTGCCACACATGGACTTGGAATGTTGGAACGGTATGCAGGAATCCTACGAGGAGCAGATCTTCCAGTTCAGATTGTAGAAAAGCTTGCAGCAACTCCTACTAAGGGAAGTATTCACTTAACAACATCTGTGCTTGCTAATGGTTTTGAAAGTGCAGTTGATCAGATCTTCTTTATGACTGAGCGAGATTTAACAGGTAGTAAAGGAAGCATTAAAGATGCAGAGCGTTTGCCATCCAAACGCAAGCATGCAATTGATCCCTTAGAACTTACCGCTGGCGATTTCGTTGTTCATGAGCAACATGGGATCGGTCGATATGTTGAACTGCTCGAGCGTACAGTTGCAGGAGTTACTCGCGAATACTTGATTATTGAATACGCGCCTGCAAAACGTGGACAACCCGGAGATAGAATCTTTGTGCCAACTGATGCGCTAGAACAGGTCTCTAAATATGTTGGTGGAGAAACCCCGACAGTTCATCGCATTGGTAGCGGTGAATGGCAAAAGGCCAAGGGTCGTGCACGTAAAGCGGTACGCCAAATTGCAGGAGAGCTCATTCGTTTATATGCAGCCCGCACTAGTTCCCCAGGTTTTGCTTTCTCGCCAGATACTCCCTGGCAACGTGAGTTAGAAGACTCTTTTTCATACATCGAAACACCAGATCAACTTTCAACCATAAATGAGGTCAAACAAGATATGGAGCGCCCATATCCAATGGATCGAATTATTTGCGGTGATGTTGGTTATGGAAAGACAGAGATCGCAATTCGCGCTGCATTTAAGGCGGTTCAAGATGGCAAGCAGGTAGCGGTCTTAGTGCCGACAACCTTGTTGGTACAGCAACATACAAAGACCTTTGCCGAAAGATTTGCCGGATTTCCACTGCAGGTTGCAGGTTTATCGCGATTCAATACCGCTAAAGAGAGCAAAGAGATCTTGCAGCAATTAGCCGCAGGTACCGTTGATGTAGTTGTCGGTACCCACAGAATCTTGTCTAACGATGTTCAATTCAAAGATCTAGGCTTAGTTGTAGTTGACGAAGAACAGCGCTTTGGTGTTGAACAGAAAGAATCTCTTAAGAAATTGCGCACAACTGTTGATGTATTAGCTATGTCGGCAACGCCTATTCCACGCACACTCGAGATGGCGGTTACCGGAATCCGCGAAATGTCTACCATTACGACTCCACCAGAAGAGCGTCACCCGATCCTTACTTATGTTGGGCCAGCAGAGGAGGCACAAATCACCGCAGCGATTCACCGCGAACTTTTGCGAGATGGTCAAATCTTCTACCTGCATAACCGCGTAGACACTATTGATAAGACAGCAATGCGTCTTAAAGAGATGGTTCCTGAAGCGCGAATTCGAATTGCCCACGGTCAAATGTCAGAAGGTGAACTAGAAGATGTAATTTTGGCTTTCTGGAACCGCGACTTTGATGTGTTGGTGTGTACAACAATTGTTGAAAGTGGCCTGGACATTCAAAATGCAAACACTTTGATTGTGGAACGCGCAGATCGATTTGGTTTGTCACAACTTCACCAGTTGCGTGGTCGAGTAGGTCGCGGGCGTGAACGTGCATATGCCTACTTTTTGTATTCAAAAGATGAGCCGTTATCTGAGCTAGCACATGAGCGTTTAAAGACAATTGCGACAAATACTGACTTAGGCTCAGGAATGCGGGTTGCGCTTAAGGATCTGGAAATCCGTGGTGCAGGAAACTTGCTGGGCGGAGAACAATCTGGTCACATTGCAGATGTTGGCTTCGATCTTTACATGCGAATGGTCGGAGAAGCGGTTCAAGAGTACAAATCTGGAATTATTGAAACCGAAGAAAAAGTTTCCGAGTGCAAAGTTGAGCTTCCGATTAATGCACACCTATCCGCTGATTATGTTCCAGGCGATCGTTTGCGTCTTGATCTCTATCGTCGCCTGGCGGATGTAAAAGCTCCTAGTGATGTTGCTTCAATTGAATCTGAATTAATCGATCGATTTGGTGATCTTCCCGAAGAGGCAAAGGCGTTGTTAGGTGTGGCTGCATTACGTGCACAAGCAAAGGCGGCAAAGTTGACTGAAGTTGTTGTGCAAGGAAAGTTCCTTCGCCTTGCACCATTGGTTCTTCCTGAATCTCGTCAGTTACGTTTGACACGTTTATACCCGGGCTCGCTCTATAAAGGTGCAGCAAGCACAGTTTTGGTCGCTCTCCCGAAGACTACCTCTTGGAATCCGTCACAGAATGCGCCTGAAATAGTGGATACTTCTCTTCTGGCCTGGGTCGTCGAGGCCCTACATCAATTAAGCGATGCACCGAAAGCGAGTAACGAATGAAGAAGATCCTGGCAATTACCGCAGCAGTAGCAACATTTCTATTGGCGGGATGCTCGCAGGTAGGCGCAGCAGCAACTGTGGGTGACACAAAGATCACCCAAGCAACTGTGCAGGCCAGTGTGGATGCAATCCTTTCAGAGCGTGCCAAGGTCGATACAACTCAGATGCAGCTTGAAACTGGTTCAACCCTCAATGTTTCTCAACTTCGTTTTCACCTATTGGGTACTTTGCTTCGCAAGCTTGGCCAAGAGTTAAAGCTAAACGTCACAAAGGCAGAGATTGATTCACGTCGTGCCAGCATTGTTGATCAAGTAGGTGGCGAAGCGGCTCTACCAAACGCTTTAGTAAATGCAGGTATTGCACCTCAAGACTTAGATCGTTACATCGAAGCGATTGCTTACTCTGACAAGATCAGCCGGAAGCTAACCGCTGCAGGTGTTACTGAAGATCAACTAGGACAAGAGATCCAGAAACTTGTCGTTGCAAAGGCGAAGGAAATTGGCGTAACTGTAAATCCTCGCTATGGCAAGTGGGATGCAACAACTGCTGATGTAGTTGCTGCAGACTCTGCTGAATCTGCAGTAACTCCTGCAGGAAAGTAAAAGCAACAAAGGTGCACGATTCACAACTTCAACGTCTCGTTGAAGTCATGGATACCTTGCGTTCTCCCGGTGGTTGTCCTTGGGATGCAGAGCAAACTCATGAATCACTTCTGAAATATTTACTCGAAGAGTCATACGAGTTTGTTGATGCGGTTCAATCAAATAACCGTGTCGATATGCGGGAAGAACTAGGCGATGTGCTTTTGCAGGTGTACTTCCATGCACGCATGGCGCAGGAGCATCCAACAGATCCCTTTTCCATAGAAGATGTTGCTCGAGGAATTGCTGACAAGCTGATTCGTAGACACCCACATGTTTTTGAAGGTGTCGAAGTTCGCGATTCACAAGAGGTTCTTGAAAATTGGGAAGAGATTAAGAAAAAGGAAAAGGGTCGCACCTCAGCATTAGATGGTGTTGCGATGTCACAACCAGCGCTGCCATTGATAGAAAAGCTGTTATATCGCGCTGAAAAATACAACGTTCAAGTCGCAACTCCTGACTCAGTATCAATTGATGGGCCAGCTGATGAAAGCGCTGTGGGACAGGCGCTCGTAGCGGTCATCGCTTGGGCCTATGCCAATGGAATCGATGCTGAAGCAGCGCTTCGCAGAGAAGCCATGCGTATTAGTCGCGAGATCGGTCCCGCATAGTCGTTGGTGGGTAAGCGGTAGACTTTGATTATTGAAGTACCTGCCATTTCAGCGTTGAGGTCGGCAACAGATTAAGAACCCAGAGCTGTATTGAAGGAGTTATGTAATGGCAATTATCGAAGCATTAGGTGCCCGTGAAATTCTCGACTCCCGTGGAAATCCAACGGTTGAAGTCGAAATCCAATTAGAGGATGGAACACAAGCTCGCGCTGCTGTTCCAAGCGGTGCATCTACCGGTGCTTTCGAAGCGGCCGAGCTTCGTGATGGTGGCAAGCGATATCTAGGTAAGGGTGTAGAAAAAGCGATCGCATTTGTTAATGATGAAATCGCTCCCGAAATTATTGGTTTTGATTCACAGGATCAGCGTCTGATCGATGTAGCAATGATCGAACTTGATGGAACAAAAAACAAGTCACGACTAGGTGCAAATGCGATTCTTGGTGCATCACTTGCAGTTGCTAAGGCATCTGCAGAAAGCTCCGATCTTTCATTATTCCGATACCTAGGTGGACCAAACGCGCACCTACTTCCAGTTCCCATGATGAACATTCTTAATGGTGGAGCACACGCTGATACAAATGTTGATATTCAAGAGTTCATGATCGCGCCAATTGGTGCACCAACATTCCGCGAATCAGTTCGCTGGGGTGCCGAGATCTATCACGCACTCAAGGCGGTTCTCAAGAAGCGTGGCCTAGCAACATCAGTTGGCGATGAAGGTGGCTTTGCGCCAAACCTTGATAGCAACCGTGCTGCACTTGATCTAATCCTTGAGGCGATCACAGCTGCAGGATTTAAGCCAGGCACTGAAATCGCCCTTGCCATGGATGTTGCTGCAACTGAGTTCCACGAGAATGGCAAGTACAACTTTGAAGGCGCAGTAAAGACATCTGATGAAATGATCGCGTATTACACCTCTTTGGTTGATGCCTACCCAATCGTTTCTATCGAAGATCCTTTGAATGAAGAGGACTGGGCTGGTTGGACAGAGATGACTAAGGTCCTTGGTTCACGTATTCAAATCGTTGGCGATGATCTATTTGTTACTAATCCAGAGCGACTAGCTAAGGGAATCGCAGGAAACACTGCCAACGCTTTACTTGTAAAGGTAAATCAGATTGGAACTCTTACAGAGACAATCGATGCAGTAGAAATGGCACATCGTGCTAACTACCGCAGCATGATGAGCCACCGTTCAGGTGAAACAGAGGACACAACTATTGCTGATCTTGCTGTTGCACTTAACTGCGGACAGATCAAGACAGGTGCACCTGCACGTACTGAGCGCGTAGCTAAGTACAACCAACTTCTTCGCATTGAAGAAGAGCTAGCTGAAGGTGGGGTCTACGCGGGCCGCGCAGCGTTCCCACGTTTCCAGCGATAGTAACTGGGCGTAAGATTTAGCTATGGCACGCCGACAACTACGCTTTGGTCGTCGCCGTACCTCTAATCGTG
>JAGWVL010000060.1 GCA_018970885.1 Actinomycetales bacterium | reverse complement strand
AGAATAGCCAGGAGCTCTCAGTGAGAATTCATTTAGGTGGAAGTAGTCGTCAGTCGCTTGAGACTGCACGCACTCACTTAGATGCTGCCGTTAAAGGCGCATCTACCGCTTCCGCATCTGATCTTTCTGCAGAGCTCTTCTTTGCTGCTGAAGTATTTGCAAAAAACACTGCGCTTCGCCGTGCATTTGCAGATCCTTCTCGTGATGCTTCAGCAAAAGGTGTACTTATCAAAGATCTTTTCGGAAAGACTGTAGGAGCTGCCACAGTTGCATTGTTAACTGATGTCTCAACGCTTCGTTGGTCTGCAGGTGGGGACATTGTTCATGTACTTGAACAACTTGCCATTGAAGCCGAAGCATCTGCAGCCAATATTGCTGGCGAACTAGATCGCGTAGAAGATGAACTCTTCGCAATCTCTCGTGTGATCGCCGAAAATTTTGAACTCCGTAAAGCGCTGGTTGGCACTGGAACTGCCGAGGCAAAAGCAGCGCTTATCTCCGAAGTTCTCGCCAACAAGGCAGCTGCATCAACTATTAAGTTGGCTAAAGCCCTTATTGCACAACTTCGCGGACGCAGCATCGAAGCAGGATTTGCTGATTACCTATTTGGTTTAGCAAATCGTCGTAATCGTTTGATTGCTGAAGTTCGTGTTGCAACCGCAATTACAGATTCACAGAAGAACCGTTTGGCAAGCGCCATCGAGAAGCAGGTTGGACAACCAATCCGCGTCAACATCCAAGTTGATTCATCCATTATTGGTGGAGTCTCCGTGAAGTTTGCCGACGAACTCGTTGATGGAAGTGTTTCAAATCGACTTGCAGGAGCCGGACGTGCTCTTTCAGGAAATAAATAACAGGAAATAAAGGGGAAACTCATGGCAGAGCTCAAGATCCAACCGAATGAAATTCGGGATGCCTTAGCGAACTTCGTTAAGTCATACGATCCAGGCACCGCGGCTCGTGAAGAAGTCGGAACAGTAAGCCAAGCAGGCGATGGAATCGCTCGCGTTGAAGGACTTCCTTCAACAATGGCAAACGAACTTCTTCAATTCGAGAACGGCACACTCGGTCTCGCACTCAACCTCGATGTGCGCGAAGTCGGTGTGGTTATCTTGGGAGATTACGCTGGCATTGAAGAAGGTACTTCAGTACGTCGCACCGGCGAAGTTCTCTCTGTTCCTGTCGGAGATGGATTCTTAGGTCGCGTTGTTGATCCACTAGGACGACCAATTGATGGCAAGGGTGACATCACTCCTGATGCACGTCGCGCCCTTGAACTTCAGGCACCAACAGTTGTGCAGCGCCAACCTGTTAAGGAACCACTTGCAACAGGTATTAAGGCAATCGATGCCATGACAGCAATTGGACGCGGACAGCGTCAGTTGATCATCGGTGACCGTCAGACCGGAAAGACTGCAGTTGCAGTCGATACCATCATTAATCAGCGTGAAAACTGGTTATCTGGTGATCCAAAGAAGCAAGTGAAATGTATCTATGTAGCGATTGGACAGAAGGGTTCAACGATTGCATCTGTTAAGGGTGCGCTCGAAGAAGCTGGTGCAATGGAATACACAACAATCGTTGCATCCCCTGCATCTGATCCAGCAGGCTTTAAATATCTTGCTCCATATACCGGTTCTGCAATTGGTCAGCACTGGATGTATAAAGGCCAGCACGTTCTTATTGTTTTTGATGATCTCTCTAAGCAAGCAGAGGCATATCGTTCAGTATCGCTTCTTCTCCGCCGTCCACCAGGCCGTGAAGCGTATCCAGGAGACGTTTTCTACTTACACTCACGTCTGCTCGAGCGTTGCGCAAAGCTCTCTGATGATTTAGGTGGCGGTTCAATGACTGGTCTTCCAATCATCGAGACAAAGGGAAATGACGTTTCCGCGTTTATTCCTACTAACGTTATCTCAATTACCGATGGACAGTGCTTCCTTGAAACAGATCTCTTTAACGCAGGCGTTCGTCCTGCGATTAACGTAGGTATCTCAGTTTCTCGTGTGGGTGGATCTGCACAGACAAAGGCGATGAAAAAGATTGCTGGTCGTCTTCGTCTTGACCTTGCACAGTTCCGCGAACTCGAAGCATTCGCTGCATTCGGTTCAGATCTCGATGCTGCATCAAAGGCTCAACTCGAGCGCGGTGCGCGCATGGTTGAACTCTTGAAACAGGGTCAGTACCAGCCTTACTCACTCGAACGTCAGATCGTTTCAATCTGGGCCGGCACAACTGGTCGTCTTGATGATGTAGCTGTTCCAGATATTCGTCGCTTTGAATCTGAACTTCTCGACTTCATTGGTCGCGAACGTAAAGATATCTTTGCAGTGATTGCTGAGACTAAGCAGCTCGAAGATGACACTGTTGCAAAACTTGAATCTGCAGTTGCAGACTTTAAGAAGCAGTTCAAGCCATCTGTAGCACCTGCTGTAAATGAAGCTGCTGCAGAAGCTCTTGATGGTGAAGGTGCAGAAGCCATCACTAAGTTCGTTCCACCGGCGG
>JAGWVL010000059.1 GCA_018970885.1 Actinomycetales bacterium | reverse complement strand
TCTCGAAGGCTTTTACACCTTACCTCGTTAGCAGTGAGGCGCACTCGACCGGGCTATGCGACGTCTCCTTGTGTGGTGAGTTTACCTGCGATCAGGGTATCTGTAAAAGCGTTGGTGAATTTGCCGCGCGGATCTATCTCAGAAGTGAGCGCCAAAAATTTTTCCATCATGGGATAGACGCTGCTGAGATATTGAGAATCTGCATAAAACATTTTTCCCCAATGTGGGCGGTAGTTAAATGATTTGAGATGGTTTTCGATATTTCTAACAACTTCTGGATCGAAATTAGATTTCTTCCAGGTGAAATGAAATCCCACAGAGTCTCGCTGAAAAGCCGTGCTCATCCATAAATCATCAGCTGCGATTGTCCGTAACTCAGAAATCCAGAGCATGTCGTTGAATGAAGGTGCAAGTTCTCTAAAAAGTGCAATGACTTCTGGGGCGCGATTTCGTGCAACAAAGAATTCGCTTTGGATTTCATCTCCCACACTTGGCGTGAAATCTAATTTGAAGTGTGGCAATCGATCTATCCATGGTCCAACTTCTCCAAATTGTTCTGTTGCTGCAACTGGGTCAATTCCAGAGATTGGATGCAATTTTGTCTGGGCTGGCAAAGCATGAGCAATCTGTTCTGGAATTTCTTCAAAATCTTTGAACTTGCACCATAGATTTCCTAGATTGCTGGCTGACCAATCAGTGAAATAACTGACGCTATAAGCAGATCCCATAATGTGGTCGAACGCTTCTTGAAGTTCACGGTCGGATACGTTTTCATAAATAACTTGGCGAATATTGAAGGAAGGTTCAATCTTCAACTCGTAACTGGTAGCGATTCCAGTTAATCCAAGACCAACCATTAAACCGTTGAATTGTGAGTCATCGTTAGATACCGAACGAAGATTTCCTTCTCCATCAATATAGTGAATTGCACTCACGTGAGATGCCAAGTTCTGATTTGCGATTCCAGAACCATGAGTTGCTGTAGCTACCGAACCGCCAACAGAGATGTGTGGCAGTGACGCCAGATTTGAGAGCGCCCATCCTTGTTGATGTAACGCGGGTATGAATTCTCCGTACTTTAGGCTTGCAGATACTTCTACGACTTTCCTATCACTATCAATCTTGAAGGTTTGAGGAAGGTGAGCAAGATTGATTGCAATTGAATTGGTATCAGCGATGGAGTTAAAAGAGTGTGCAGAGCCGCGAACTCTAATTTTTTGGTGTCTTGATACTAATTCTTGTAATTCATCAATAGACCGCGGTTCAAAATATGCGCTCTCTCCAAATGAGATATTTCCGCTCCAATTGGAAGCCATTGCTACGCGCGGCGCTTTCGAATGCGACGAACAATCCGCCAAGCAATCAAAGCTAACAAGAGAAAACCGACACCTTGCCAGAATGTAATAGGAAATCTCGCGTGTGAATCAAGTGCATTACTTACAGTGGAACCTTGGGCAGTAATAACAAGAGAAGTTACAACGCCAGCGTGATCAGTTCCGTAAGGTGGCTCCTGCCCAATAATTTTTGAAGTTAGAACATTGACGCCATTTTTTACAAAGATGTAATCGAGACGATCGGTAAAACCAAATTTATTACCCATTTTCGCTGCAGCTTTTTTCCGCTCTGGATCAGGGCCAGTTAATAGCGCGTCCATTCCCCATGAATAAGTTGCCGGATCACTTGCATCAGGACCTGAATCGGTAAAGCCAGCTTTTCGCATAATTTTGTAAGCGTTGCATTGCAGAGATCCGGCAGGACATGCTTTGCTGGCAGTTGGTTGTTCACCTGGATTTGGATATCCCTTTTGGCGTGGATCGCGTGGATCGGAGTTAAAGTCACCAATAACAACAATCGGAGACTTGGTAGATGCTAAATCTTTTACTAACTGCCTCGCTTGATCTGCAGCTTTGGGAACTTTATTTGGATCCCACAACGATTCAAGGTGGGTTGAAACAAAGCGCACATTAGCGCCTTGCACCGTGATATCCGCCCAGGTGTAGCCGCGATAGATCTCCATCAGCGTTGGAACCACTTTATACACTGCATCGTATTCAGAGTTACCGACTTGATTTACATATTGCTTCAACTCACTTTTAATCAGAAGTGCATCTCCAATTTGGAATCCACAATCAGCGTGATCTTGTCCAAAGAGTGGTTGAAATGTTTTTGCATCATTTACGCGAGTTAAATATGGAATTGGCCCAATCGAATAACCAGGGTTAAAAGCTTTGACTCCACCCTTTTCAGCAATCATGTACTTGCCATCCAGTGAATCGAGAAGCTCATTGGTGAAATTAAAAACCTCTACCTTTTTGCTCCACGGCTGAGCTTTGCAATACCAAATGGTGGCTTCTTGTAAGCCGATCACATCAGGAGATTCAGATTGAATCTCTTCAACCAAAATAGCTTTACGCTTGGAAAAATCTGTTTCCTGTACTTGTTTCCACATAAATTGGGCGGCGGCAGGAAGATTTGGAATTAGTTGCAGCGCAACTCCAACGTCCGCGCCTAAATAAAGATTGCGTGACATCACAGTCA
>JAGWVL010000025.1 GCA_018970885.1 Actinomycetales bacterium | reverse complement strand
AGGTTTGGAATTGTTTCCATTTCCCCCTTCACCGGAGGCTCTTGGGTACGCACATCAAGTGCGGCCCCAGCAATGGTTTTAGCCTTAAGAGCAGCCATTAAATCCGCTTCATTTATTACTTCTCCACGTCCAACATTGATGATGATGGCATCGGGCTTCATCAAAGCAAGTGTCTGCGCGTTAATAGTTCCATTTGTCTCGGGTGTTGAAGGCATATGAATACTGACTACATCACTGCGCTTGAGAACATCTTCGAAGGAAGTTAATTCAATTCCAGAAAGGTTTTTCGCATATGGATCAAATCCAATTACCTGGCAGTGAAATCCTTGAATCAAAGTTGCTGTTGCTACGCCTGTCGCACCACATCCCAATAATCCCCATGTTAACCCTGATAGTTCACGTCCTGGGGTGCGAACCCATCCACCTTCACGGGTTGCTACATCATGTCCTGGAACATTGCGAAATAGGGAAAGTGCTAGACCAAGTGTTAACTCACCAACGCTGACTGCGTTTGCACCAAGGCCTGCGACAACTACGACACCTGCAGCATCTGCTGCTTTCAAATCAATATTGTCTAAACCAACACCTGCACGAGCAATTACTTTTAACTTGGGCGCAGCTGCAATTACATCTGCAGTTACCTTGGTTCGATTGCGAACAACTAGTGCGGTCGCATCCTTTATTAATGCTCTGAACTCTTCAGGGTGACTCCACAAATCATCATTACGAGTAATGGGAAAACTCCCTTCCAGTGATTGGAAGGGAGTTCCCCATACATCTTCAGAAATCAGAATCATTATGCAGAGATATACAGCTTCGTGAAGGTGAATTCGCGGTGACCCATAACTTCAGCTTTACATAGTCGACCGTTGATGGTGTCGTAAATGACATTCATCATCATGTCGCCAGCCTTCTTAAGGTCATACTCGTAACGAAGTAAACCTGAAACATCAAGATCTATGTGCTCAGTCATTGACTTAGCCGTCTTGATATTTGCAGTTAACTTCAAGACCGGAACAATTGGGTTACCAATAACATTTCCTTGTCCCGTAGGGAATAAGTGAATAACCGCTCCACCTGCTGCCATGAGTGTTACGCACTCTGCTGCTGCAGATGATGAATCCATGAAGTACAGACCAGGATTAGCTGGATTTGGCATTTCTGCAGGCTTGAGAACACCTACAACTGGCACTGAGCCGGTCTTGGCGATATTTCCAAGCGCTTTTTCTTCAATAGTTGTTAAACCACCAGCGATGTTTCCTTGTGTTGGCTGTGAGCCAAGAAGGTTTGCACCAGTTGCTTCAATTACCTTGATGTAGTTGTCGTATGTTGTTTGGAACAACTCACGAGTTGCTGCATCAATGCAACGCTCTGCAATAAGGTGCTCGCCACCTGTTAGCTCTGAAGTTTCTCCAAAAAATACAGTTCCGCCAGCTTCAACCCAACGATCAACAGCCTGCGAAGTTGTTGGGCAAGAGCCAAGTCCAGATGTTGTATCTGATTCTCCACACTTGATCGACATAATCATGTCGCCCATTTCCGCTTCTGTACGAACAAGTGCTGATGCATCTTGTAGGAACATCGCCGCAACACGGCTTGCTTCCTGAATAACTTGTAAGTCACCTTTACCTTCAATTGAAAATGCTGCAACTGGCTTCCCAGTCTTTGCAATTCCATCAGCAACACGTTGTGTCCACTTAGGTTCGATACCAATAACAACAACCGCTGCAACGTTAGCGTTAACGCCAGTTCCAATAAGTGTGTCAAAAGTTAGTTGTAGATCTTCACCAAATTGCAAACGACCAAATGCGTGAGGTAGTGCCATTGTTCCCGGGATAACCTTTGCAACAGCTTCCGCAGCTGCATTTGAAAGATCATCAAGAGGCAAAATAATTACGTGATTGCGGATACCCATAGCGCCGTTTTCGCGGCGATACCCCATTAAGCGCGGCTTGCTTCCCATCGATAACTCCTCATGTTGTGTGTGTGAATGTAATCGCCCTTTTTGATGGCAGCTGATGCAAGTCCGACTTTGATGCCGTACTTAATGATTGCGTCACCCTCAGCAAGATCTGTGAGTGCAAATTTGTGTCCTAGTGGAATCGCATGGTTGAGCACCGCGGTGCCCTCGGTTCCTTCCTTCACGGAACGACCGTGAAGAGTCCCTGGTTGCAGATCTTCCATCGCTACAGCGACATTGTCGCCATCGTGGTGGAGCAGATACTGCGGTGGAGTTATTGCCATATCTACACAAGCCTCTCTTCGCATTTAAATGGGTAGTGGTCTGACCTCTTGCGGGAGTCTAGGACAGTTGAGCGTGTTTCGTCTACCCCCCTGCCCAAATTTCTTGAAGTGGTCTAACCTGTTGCTATGAAATCAGAGCTTCGGTACGGGATTATCGGCGCGGGCAGCATGGGGCGCGAGCACATTGAGAACATCAAGGTTATGGGCGGGGCCACCGTCACGGCGATCAGCGATCCTCATGTGCCATCTCAGGAGGCCGCCCTTGCAATGGCTCCCGGTGCCAAGGTGTTCACCGATCATCGCGCTCTACTGGAATCGGGTTTGGTTGATGCGGTTGTTATCGCAACCCCCAATGACACCCATGCAGCTGTTTTAAAGGATGCACTTGAAAGTGATTTAGCGGTATTTGTGGAGAAGCCACTTGCTACAACTATTGAGGATTTGAAATCAATCCTTGCGTGGGATGAAAAGCGAAGTGCGATGACATGGATGGGTCTTGAGTATCGATTCATGCCACCAGTTGCTGAAGCAATTGCTCGCGCTAAGGAGGGCGAAGCGGGAAAGATTCATCAAGTTTCAATTCGCGAACACCGCGAACCCTTTTACCCAAAGGTTGACAACTGGAATCGATTTGCAGAACGTACCGGTGGAACCCTTGTCGAAAAATGTTGCCACTACTTTAACTTGATGGACATTGTTATTGGTGAACAACCGATTCGCGTATTTGCATCAGGCGGTCAATCGGTTAATCACTTAGATGAAAAGTACGATGGCAAGCAAGCCGATATGTTGGATAACGCATTTGTTGTTCTTGAGTACGCAAATGGTGCACGAGGAATGTTAGATCTGTGCATGTTTGGCGAGGGCTCATTTGATAAAGAGATTCTGACAATTGTTGGCGACAAAGGAAAGATCGAATCATTCCTTCCATCACAGGTCCTAAGAGCTTCACGTCGCGACTCAATCGGAAAGCTTTCTGGCTGGAAGACAGGTGCAGCTCGCACTCCTGGTAACGAGCAAAAGATTGTCCATAACTACGATGTGAAGTACATGGGTCACCACTATGGTGCCTCTTACATCGAACATACAAAGTTTCGCGATGCGATTCTTAACTCAACTCCTGCTGAAGTTACCTTGAAGGATGGCGTAACTAGCGTGGTTACTGGACTTGCTGCTCATAAGAGCATCAATGAAGGCCGGGTAGTTGAGGTCAAAGAGCTCTGGGGCTAATGCACACAATCATCCTCGATACCGATATAGGTACCGATGTAGATGATGCGCTCGCTTTAGCGGTTCTGTTAGGCTCGCAAGAAGTTGATTTAGTGGGAATAACCACTGTTTATGGTGATGTCCGCCTGCGTTCACAAATTGCTATGAATTTATGTTCTATGGTGAACAAAGAAATTCCCACATACATGGGTGAGGACAAAACCATTTCTGGCCGCGAGGTATGGATGTCTGGTTCAGAAGGTAAAAACTTTGAGAGTTTAGATTCCTTCACACCTCAAGCTACCTCTGCTGTTGATTTCTTAATCGAAGCGGTAATTGCTCAGCCTCAAGCTATTGATGTAATTGCGATCGGACCTCTAACAAATTTAGCTCGTGCTATCCAAAGCTCGAGAGATTTTGAAAAGAAGGTCAAACGGGTGTGGATTATGGGAGGCGATTTTACTCAATCTAAAGTAGAGCATAACTTTAAGTGTGACATTGATGCCGCAAGAATAGTTTTAGAATCAAATGTTCCGATAACGATTTTAGATTTGCCAAGTTCGCAAAAGACCATCATTGGAATGCAGGAGATTGAGCAGATTAGAAATGCACCGGTGATTGGAACACTGCTTTACTCTGAAATCATGAGTTGGATTAAACCTAGAAATCAAGACTGGACAATCCCTCATGATCCAATCGCTGCTTTATCATTATTAGCTCCAGAATTTTTTGAAGCTTCATCTCCTGGAAAGGCAAAAGTTGATCCAGATGGTCTAAGTTTTTGGAGTGAATCACCCAATGGAAATGTAGTGCTGGTAAAGCCAGCTCATCCGGAATCTGCTGTGAAGAGATTAATTGAACTAATTACCAGTTAGTCCAGGGCTTGGCATGGGTATCAACGATTTCAGCCAGCCGTTCTAGGCGTGGAATAGAGATTTCTCGAAGTGCCTTAGGAATATCTGGCGAGCTCACAATGTCAGCCCACACCGCACGTCCTGCAAGAAATCCACTTGCACCACCCATTGCACATGCCTTTACCGCATCATTAAAGAATGGTTGCTTCACTCCATTTGAGAGCACAACCCATGGAGAACCAATCGCCTCTGAAATTCTATCCGCGTTCTTAGTCACACGGTTTAAGTCTCCTTCACCATGGAATGGAACCTCAGCTTTATAAAGATCTGGTTTCCAGGCCGCTGCCTCGCGCGCAGCGATAATCAGTTCCTCCTCACGATTAAAACTCCGTGATGTGTCTGTTGGTGGCTTAACAATAATTTCGATAATTGATGGCAAACCAGATATTTCGCACAGCTTATTGAATTCTTCTACTAACTTTGAACGCACATCTGGTGATTCGTCATTGCGCCATAAAACAAGAAACTTAAGTCCAACGCTTCCAAGATCTTTCATACGAATTGGATCAACATCTGGATCAACCGCAGTATCTGTAGCGGCTCCACCCGGAGGACCTACTAATAAATCTGCTGCTGCGATTAATCCACAGCCCCCTTGGAGAACCTTTTGTTCAACAATTGCATCAATCCCAAACTCTTGATCGACAAGTAATGCAGATGCATAAGGTGAAAGTTCGCGTGCAACATCTACTTTGAATTGCGTCAGCTGAGAATCTGGTACTTGAGTGTTTTGGTGAGCTGCAAACATTCCACGTAATGCTTCACGCTGATCAACTGCAACCATTGCTAAAGCACCTGATGGACGTGCCAATTTAGTGAGCGGTTTTCTCATTGGTGTACCTCCAGGTATGCATCAAGTTCACTTGTGGTTGGAATCATTGATTGTCCATCCAGAGCGCGGCATGAAAGTGCAGCAACCGCATTGGCGCGACGCAACGCTTCTTGCAATGAATAGCCCTGAATGAGTTGGGCAACGAGGGCTCCATGAAATACATCACCAGCACCTAATGTGCTGGTTACTTCAACCTTAAATCCAGGTGCTGTTACAAGCCCCGTTTCAGGTGAATAAGCAGCACTTCCTGCTGACCCTTGTGTAGCTACAACAGTGTTTCCAGCCTTTAAAGAGTCATTTTCCAAAGCAACTGCTAAATCTATTCCTGGGTAACGAAGTGCCAACTGACGATCGGTAGGAACAAACAGATCAACAACTGTCGGATCAAAGCTTTCAACTCCATAACCTGCATCAAAGGAGATTTGAGGACCCTTACCACGGGTAACTCCAACCTCATCTAAACGCTTGATTCCGACATGATCAACATGCACCCATTGTGCAGCGGCAATTAATTTCTTAGCAGCATCATTGAGCGGGGCTTGAATAATTGGTTGACGAGTGCTGATCGCTCGAGCGCTGTGTTCCTTTGAAGCAACAATCACACTTCCTGCAGTTGGCGATAACCCGACTGAAATACCTGAAGTATCTACACCTTCTTGTGAAAAAATCCGAAGAGCTTCTTTACCATCTGAATCATCACCTATTGTTCCAACAATCGCACTTTTTACTCCTAGACGGCTTAAGGCCACCGCAGCTACGGCAGCAGGTCCGCCACCTGCACGAGAGATTTGTTCTGCCAGTACTCGTTCATCTTCGCCGGGGTATTTTTCAACTAATGCGATGGTATCAATTGTTATGACACCTATACATACGGCTTGAACAGAACTCAATTGCTATCTTTCTTTTTTGCATCTGCTAATGCAGTTTTACGTGCACCTGTAATGTGTTGGAGTGTTAATTTTGATGCAAGGTCACCATCACCATTTTCAATCGCAGCCAAAATCTCGTTGTGCTCATTACGAGATATCTCTGAACGTCCAGGCAAACGCAATGTTGTCTCCATCGACATCCTCATTACATCTTGCAATACATTAAGTGTCTGATTAATAAAACGGTTTCCAGCGATTCCAACAATGGTTAAGTGGAACTTCGCATCCAATGCTTGTAGCTGATCAAAATCAATCGGTTCAATAGCAGTGATGGTATCTATCTGATTTAAAGTTGCACGAAGAAGGCGAATATCCTCTTTTGTAGCCTTTTCCGCTGCCCATTTGGAAGCAGGTACCTCGAGAACCTCGCGTGCATCAAAGAGTTCATTAAGTCCATGAGTCTTTGTCATTACGGATGCGCGAAGTTCTTGAGCAACTACAGGTTCTTGTACAAATGTTCCCTGACCATGCTTTATCTGAACTAAACCTTGTGCCTGCAAAATATGAAGTGCTTCCCGCAAACTTGGTCGACTTACTTCAAGTAAATCGGCTAGCTGTCGTTCTGGTGGCAATTTGTCACCGGGCATTAGTTTTTGAAGTTCGATCAACTCTACAAGCTGCGTTGCGATTCGAGCTGCTCGTTGAGGTGCTAATTGGGTTACTGAACTCATGACTAACCCTTTACAGCTCCAGCGGTAATACCCGCGATAAATGACTTCTGGAAGAACAAGTACATGATGACCATTGGTATAGAAGCTACAAAAATTGCAGTAAACAACATACTGAAGCTAGAGAAGTACTCGCCTCGGTAATCAATCAAAATCAATGGAAGAGTTTTCTTGCTGAGCTCGCTAATGAGCATGAGTGGATACAACAAGTCGTTCCAGCAAATCACAAACAAGAAGATTCCAGTTGCGCCCATGGCTGGTCGGCATAATGGAAGTGCTACAGATCTAAAAATTCTCCAGTGTCCTGCACCATCGATGCTTGCCGCTTCAAACATCTCTCTTGAAAGATCCTTAAAAAAGGCGCTCAAAATAAAGATTGATATGGGAAGAGTTAATGCGATGTTTACAAGGACTAAGCCAATCAATGAGTTATTTAGGTGTAATTTCACGAAAAGAACGTAGATCGGAATGATGTTTACCTGTCCAGGAATTGCTAGACCTAGTGTAAATAAGAAGAACAAAATTTTTCCAGAAATTGTTACTGATCTAGCGATTGCATACGCTGCCATGCTTGCAAGCAGAAGTGTAATAAACACCGAAGATATTGAGACTATTACGCTGTTTTTAAAGGGGGTTATCAAACCACCCGAATCAAACAATGTTCGGAAGTTATCCAAAGTCCATCTCTTTGGCAAGGCTAATGGAGTTGAGTAAATTTCTGCGTCGGTCTTAAAGGTACCTAACACAACAATTGAACATGGTATCAAAACGATAAGTGCAAACGCCGTTAGGAGGAAATTCTTCGACGACTTGTATAACATCACTTATCACCATAATTCACACGTAATGTTCGTCGCTGAAGCCATGTGATCAGCAGAACCATGACTACAAGTAGAACTGATTGGGCTGATGCGTACCCAAACTTGAAGCTAGCAAATGCGGTGTTGTAGATCAATGTAACTAAAACATCGGAGGCGTTATTTGGTCCACCTTGCGTCATTGCATAAACCAAATCAAAAGCTCTAAAACTCTGAATAGTTGTATAGGCAACAACGACAGCCGTAGTTGGAAGTGCCATCGGCCAAGTAATGCTCTTGAACTGCTGCCAACGAGAAGCACCATCAACTTCGGCGGCCTCATATAGCTCTGCAGGAATTTGTTGCAAACCAGCCACGTAAATTACAACCATCTGTCCTGTGTGGAACCACACTTGCGTGATTGCAATTGCGTATAAGGCATATCGGCCATCGCCAAGCCAGTTGACCCCGGGATCATTCATGAGGCCAACTTTTTTTGCTGCTGCATTGATTAAACCATAATTGGGGTTATACAAGAAAAGCCAGATAAGACCAACCGAAACTGATGACAAAATTGTTGGGAAGAAATAAACAACTCGTAGAAAAATTGTGGTTTTAGTGTTTTTCAAAAGAAATGTAGCAAATAAAAGTGAAAATGATGTCTGCAAAACTACTACTACTAATGCAAAACGGATGTTGTTACCCAAAACTTTTAAGAATAAATCATCATTTGTGGCCAGATAAGTGAAGTTCCTTGCACCGATAAATTCAGGTGGAAGTACGCCATCCCAACGCTTTGTTGAGTTCCATAAGTTGGAAACTGAAGGGTAGAGATACAAAAATGAATAAATTGCAAATGCTGGCAGAGCCATCAGCATTAAAACTTTAGAGTCGAAAAATTTAGCTTTCTTCTTTTTTGGTAGGCCAGAACCAGCCCCGCCGCTTGGAGCGACGGGGCTGGTCTGGTTTGTTACTAGTGAGCTAATTAGGCACCTAGTCCTTGCTTAATGATCTTAGAGGTGTCAGTAAGTGTCTTTGTAATATCAGCACCACCAACAATTGCGATCAAAGCATCTTCTAGCTTGTCACGTACTACACCTTGATTTAGGAACAAGAAGCGTGGAGCTAATAGAAGCTTCTTACCCATGATGTCTGATGTATTCAATAGATCGACGTTAGCTGAGTAATCCACATCGATAACTGATACGTGCTGAGAGGTTCCAACTGCATATTCTTGAGCGATTGGAGCTGTTGCCAAGTATGAGATGAATGCATTTGCAATCTTCTGATCTGTTGAAGAAGCCTTTGCATTTACGCTCAAGATGAAGGTGTTATTAGTAATACCTTCAAAGTATGGCTTGGAATCAGTTGTGATGAGACCAAAGATCTTCATCTTTCCCTTCATATCTGGGTTGAGCTTTGTAACTGAGCTCATTCCAAATGTTCCAGTTGGATAAATAGCTGCCTTACCTGCTGCAAAATCTGCAGGTGCAACAGTGTCGGTGTAACCGGTTGGATTTGGAGGGAAGCATCCAGCATCTGCCATCTGCTTATACTGCTTTGCAATTCCAGTGAACCAATCATTGGTTAGGTCGGATTTACCTGTGTCAATGTCTGTTGCATTCTTTAGAACTGTCGCATATGGAGCAGAGTTCATCATGAAGGCATTAAGGATCTGACCAGCGTTACCGCGGGTTGCACCCGGCCAAGCAAATGGAATGTATCCAGCTGCTTTGATGGTCTTACATAATGCCAAAGTTTGTGACCAAGTAGTTGGAACTTTCCAACCGTTCTTTGCAAACATTTCAGCGTTATAAATTGGGTTGTTAAACAGTGACTGATATGGAAGTCCATAGATTCTGCCGTCAACTGTTCCTGGTGTTAGTGCGCTCTGGATAAAGTTCTGTTTTGCATAGCGCTGCGTTGTGAGATCCTTCAATAGGCCAGCCTTGTAGAAGTTATTGAACTGTCCACCACGCATTGTCACGAAGACTGCAGCCTTAGGATTTGCGCTGATCTTTGTGAGTGCAAGGTTTCCATAATCACCAGAAGTCATAATGACTTGATTGATCTTTGTACCAGGGTAGCGAGCTTCAAACTTATCAATGATGCTTTGCAGTACTACCTTGTCTTCTCCGCGCCAGTGGTGGAATTCAATTGTTCCTTTTGGTGGAGTTAACGCTGCAGCTGGGGCTGCATAAGAGCCACCGAGACGAACACGCTGCCACGTTAGCTTGCCGCCTGAATTTTGCTGGCAAATAAGAGAGGTTGTCTTCTGACCTGTGCTTACACCTTCTGATGTGCATGCCTTACCGAATGTTGGAACTTCGGCAGAGTTTGCAACTGCAAGTGGAGTGATAACAAGTGCCGCAGCAACTGTTGCAACTACACCAGCACGGAGTGAAGCAAAGGCTTTGTATCCTTTAGTTTTCATTTTTATCCTTGCTTTCGAGGGTTTGTTGTTGTTTACCATTCTGTGAGGGGAATCCCTAACATTTTTGCCATTTGGCGAATACCTGGTCGCACATCGATCCACGAGATGACCAAGTGGTGCGGGTATCCACCAGTGACTATTCCATTCACTAATGCAGCGGCATCAGGTTGAGTGATAACCGTTGCTGTATTGCCTTGGAAGTGATTGGGAGCTGGGATTGATTCCCCTCGGCTCACAACCATGCGTAAACCCGTGCTATTGCTCGGATCTACATCCCGATCAATGCGGAACAGTGTTACTGGTCCAGTCTTGAGCGGAAAGTTACCTGCAACGCCTAGTTTGCGATTGCAGTGGATTGATTGCGTTGCATTCTTTGGATCTGCAGCAAGCTTTGTTGCTGCAGAACCACAGTGCCACAAACGCACTAAACCTTGAGTTGCATCTAGATCTACGATGTCGACTAGATAGTTTTCATCAGAACCAAGCGCTTCGCACATCATCATTGTGACCGCACCTAAAACATCCCGTTCACAGGTAGTTACGGTGCCGCGGTCGGCAAGGCGTCCAAGAGAAGAACAGATACATGCTCCCATTTCAGTTGGAAATTCAGGCCAGCAACGAATTGCGATTGCATCAAGTAGCTCATCTTCACGCCACTTGTCTAGTGCAACTTCTACGCCATAAACTTTTTTCGCCTCATCAACATTTACTGAGGCTAGTGATGGTTGTGCAGCGAGTGCACCTGCATAAGCTAGTTCTCGTGCTTCTTCTTTAACCTCCGAGATTTTCCCAAAGGCATCATCAATTGTGATCTGACGAATATCTAAACCAAAGAGAGAGAAGATTTGCTGCGCATCATAAATACAAGGGGTAAAACCAATTGGAGCATCTCCCACTGCTCCTATTTTCTTACCCTTGAGCCAAGCAAAAGCTTTTTGTGCATCCGACTCAGAGCCAAGTTCACCCGTTACATGCTTTGGAGTTGATGCTTCAGGTAACTTTCCTGCGAGCGCATCTTTAATCGCTGCGCGTACTTGTGGTTCATCGGCGTTGCCGTGAATGTGACGTATAGATTGACCAACATTCATCAACGCATGTGCAGCAAGATTGACACCGCACATTGAATTCAACTTCAAACGCTCCCCGACCGCACCAGGTTCACGCATTGACCATCCAAGAACCGGTCCTTTAACTTTTCCAAGAAGTTCAACGGCAGGTGATGCATCTGAAAATGAGGCCATAAATAAAATATGGAGATCTGCATCGGGAAGAGTTACCGCTGCGACATCCTCAACAGTCATCACTAGATCTGTCGGGCCCACAACTCTTGCGCCTAGTTCGGTAAGCAAGGCACGAGCCGAATCAAAGTTGGCTTGGGCGCAGGAGAGGTCAAAGGTGGGACGCGCTAAAGCGACAAGAGCAACGGTGCTCATTAAACCTCCAGTGGTTTGACCTCTTGGTAGAGCGTGCCAGTGGATCCAAGCCGAGTCAACGTTAGTAGGGGATTTTTACGCGTTGTTATAAGACTGTGATGCTGCCTATTTCTGTAGAAGAAAGGCTCTGGTCCGACCATTAACCTCAAAAGTGGGCCAATCAGGGTCGATAGTGAGCATCTTTACGCCTGAAACTGTGGCCAGGATGGTGTCCTCAGCCTTCCAGCCCTTGCCCGTTGGGTTCCAGGCGATCGGTTGGTTAGGCGCAATCAAGCGTGCGCTGGCCTGATGAGCTGGCCAATCACGGGGCAGGAATCCGGTTGGGCCACCTTGGTGGTGCTTGGTCCATTCATCGGCATCAAAGCCATTAGCTGGATATGCCGCAATCGCAGCATTGATTGGATCTGAAAAAGGCTTTCCGACAACTGTTGCATCTAGCAGCGCCGCTTCAACTTTAAAGATCGATGTGTAATCAGAAACCATGTGATCTGTGACTGAACCAAATGTCACGATTCTTGTGACTGAAGCGATTAACCCCTTTCGCTTTGCACAAATTGAAGCAGAAACACGGTTGCCTACAACCGCATCAGTTGGCAGTGGATGTCTAAATTTGTGTACACGTTCTTGCCCCGCAACACCTAAGAATGCTATTTCGAGATCTACTTGCCACAAAGAATGAGTAATTAAACCTGCAACATCAATTTCGCGATCTGTGCTTTCTACTTGTTTCATTGCGTTTCCTAATGCAACAGCTGCATCAACACAAATCCCTTTGAAACGTGCAATGTCGGATTCAATCAATGATGCTCGAATCATTTCAACTTCAACACCAAGATCAATGCGATCTGCACCAGGCTGATCACTTCCAACTTTTGGACCAGTTGGCAAAAATGGATCGCGACCTTCTGACCACTTAATTGTCTGGACCGTTACTTCACTAGGTAACTCTTCGGCAATCAATCGTGGTGCTTCAACTACATTAGTAATTGCAGTTGCTAAATCTTGGGTAATGATTAAATCAAAGCAGGCCATATCAATTGTTGTTGGAACATGTGCGCGCCCTGCAATCGCCCAGGCTAAATTTGGGTTACGGCGCAACACAAAGGCATCAAGGCCTTTGGCCTTCATGAGCTCACGAAGCGGCTGAATCCGTTGATTAAATGCGCTCATAATGCCGAGTCTATTCCCCACTCCTTGCGAACAAGGTCAAAGGATGGTGGAATCGAGGAGTTAACTTGGACAGAGGATGCTGCCCATTGAGAAGCAATTAATAGGCACTTCGTAGCCTCAAGTCCGTTTGCTAAGCCCGCCAAATATCCGCAAATAAAAGCATCTCCCGCTCCCGTAACATCTACCGCTTGAACTTTAAATGCAGTTTGATGCAGCTCTTCTCTCTTTGAATAGTATCTAGCTCCCTTGAGTCCATCGGTCAACACAATTGCATCAAATCGATCTAAGTGATCTTTGGGATTCACTTCGCTTGGAATATCTGAAACCGATCCAAGAACCAGATGTGCATGCGAAACCTGTGCATCGACTAAGGCCGATGCCCCAACCACTGTGAAACAACCGGACATTTCAGCGCGTTGTAAATCTCCAAGAAACTCTTCCCGCCACAAAATGAATGCCACAATATCGGGAGATGCAAATGGAACATTTTCCATACGAAGTTCACGTAGGTATGGTGTTGTCATTGAAATAATTGTTCGTTCCGCTTTGTCGTCTACCAAAATAAGTGCGTGTGAAGTTGATCCATCAATTTCGGTGATGATCGAGGAATTGATCTGACTATTATCTAAAACTTCACGTAGCTTCTTTCCATTGTCATCCTTACCAAGGTAACCAACAAAGTTTGTTTCGACACTTGTTGTACATAGACCCAAGGCAACATTGGCAGATGTTCCACCAGTTCTTTCGACAGTTTTGACTGAGTTCATAAAACTTCCAGGTGTAGGAAATTTCTCAAGGTAAACAACGGTGTCGATAGCGATAGGTCCCTGAACCCAGACTCTCTTAGCCATTTCGTCTCACCAACATATCTGCACAATTGATTAGATCATCTTCTACTTCATCCCACGCTACATCTTTGATCCAGGGAATTGAATAAAAATCAGCTTTTTCTGGCCACCTTGCAGCAAATAGGGCACCTGAAAGCGCAGCGACAGTGTCCGTATCTCCACCCAAGGAGCACGCTAATGCAAAGGCGTTTGCACAATTCGTAGCTCTTTTCACTACCCAGACAACAGCTTGCAGAGTCTCCAAGGGATCTAAGGAAATACCACTGGCTGGTGGAGTCCAATCTGAGTAATCAGGAAACTCTTCACCAGCAAATAATCCAGCAGCGATCTGTGCACAATGGACTGCCTTTGGTGACTTATGAGTCACCTCTACCAACGACTTAATCCACTCATCTCTATTCTCATCTAGATAAAGACCACATAACGCTGTTCGCATAATTGCGCCGTTAGTTTCTCCAATAACTCCACGCTCTCCCGGTTTAACCTCTAAACCAAGTGCTGTACGTGTAGTTGGCCCAAGGCCTCGCAATCGAGGAACCGCAATACGTAACTGCCTTAAGAAATCATCTGCTGCTTCTGTAGGTGAGGATTTTTTCAATGAGTTAATTGTTAAAACAGAGAGCAATGTGTCATCACTAACCCCGCCAAAAGGCCAACCATCTTTGCCCTTTAACTCCTGTGGAACATTCCTTTCAGGGACATCTAAGAATTCATAAAAAACACCAAAAGCATCACCTGCTGCGTATGCAAGTAATGGCGTTGCAATAGGAGGAAATTGCTTCACTACAACCGGCCTGCTTGGTGAACCCGCTTTAAGAACTCCTGAGTCTTTGGATTTTGCGGATTATGCAAGACCTGATCAGCTGTTCCGCGCTCAACAATGTTTCCTGACTCAAGGAAACACACCTCATCTGCAACCTGCGTTGCAAAACCCATCTCATGCGTTGCCAGAACCATCGTCATTCCATCGCTCTTAAGATCACGCACTGCACTTAGGACTTCATTGACCAAAACTGGATCTAGCGCAGATGTAACTTCATCCAGCAGCAGCAAACGTGGACTCACTGCTAAGGATCTAATAATCGCAACGCGTTGCTGTTGACCACCACTGAGGCGATCTGGGTACTGATCTGCTTTATCAGCCAAATCAAAACGCTTTAATAGATGCATCGCATGTGAGTTCGCTTCATCTTTGCTCTTGCCATGAACTTTGATCGGCGAAAGAATGATGTTTTCGAGAACTGTTTTGTGTGGGAAAAGATTAAATGATTGAAAAACCATACCTAAACGGCGTCGCACATCATCTACATTAATCAGTGGATCAGAGATCTCTTCTCCATCTAAAAAGATTTGTCCATCGTCAATTGATTCCAATAAGTTAATACAACGAAGCAAGGTTGATTTTCCCGATCCAGATGCACCAATCAATACCGTTGCTGTGTGCTCTGGGACAGATAGCGAAAGATCCTTCAAAACAATTTCAGATCCAAAGGATTTACGCACATTTACTAGCTCTAAGACATCGCTCATCAGATTGAACCTTCCGAGTTCTGAGCACTGGTGCGCTGTCTAATAGCTCTATCTGTATAACGGGTCATCGGAATAGTAATGAGCAGGAACAAGATCGCGGCCACTACATAAGGGGTGTAATTAAAGGTACGGCTGGCGTTTATTTGAGCAGCACGCACCGCATCCGTGACTCCCAGAATAGAAACAAGGCCGGTGTCTTTCAGGAGCGAAACAAAGTCATTGAGCAATGGTGGAACAACTCGGCGAATCGCTTGTGGAAGTACAACAAAGCGCATGGTCTGACCCGAAGTTAATCCTAGAGATCTGGCTGCTGATCGTTGACTTGGATGAATCGACAAAATTCCACTTCGAATTACTTCGGCAACATATGCCGAGTAGGTAAGCACAACTGCCACTGTTCCTAAGAAAATTACATTGCTAGAAACTCCTCGCAGACCTAACGCTGGAACTCCAAAGCCAACTAACAAGATGATCAAGATAAGTGGTGCGCCACGAAAGATATCAACATAGGCGGTAGCTAAAAATCTAAATGGGGTGAGTGCAGGAGACTTAGTAGTTCGCAGTAGTGCTAGACCTAACGCGATAACTCCAATCGCTGCTCCTCCGATAAATGTAAGTTGCAGATTGATCCAAAGGCCTTTAATAACCGTCGGGAAAACCTCTTTGCCATATTCGATATCAAAGAAGGTCGCCTTAACGGTTTCCCAACCAGGGCTTGTCACAAGAATGATGAGAAGAGTCCCTAAAACAAAAATAGAAGAAGCCGCAGCAATACCTGCTTGCTTGCGGCTTATTGCACGCCGAGACTTCCGGCGTTGAATCTCACGTGAGCTTGGCGACCACGCAGAGCTTTGCTTCTCTGACATGGTC
>JAGWVL010000058.1 GCA_018970885.1 Actinomycetales bacterium | reverse complement strand
TTCTGTAGTTAAAAAACGTCGTAAGCGGATGGCGAAGAAGAAGCATAAGAAACTGCTGAAGAAGACACGTATTCAGCGTCGTAACGCCAAGTAAGCGACTCGTTAAGGGCGCAACATTGAGAGTTGCCCTTTAATTCCAGCAACTAAATATTTATTTCGATCGACAGTAACCCAGGCGGATGAAATTCCATCTGGGTTTTGTTGTGATGTCACCAATTTGATTGTAGGAATTGCGCGTGCACTATCTAGAACGCAGAGGCGTTGTTGACAGTTGAAAGCAATATTTGTGCCATCGGTATTTAAGAATTTACCAGGGACTCCATACAGTTCAGTTGTTGTGACATCTTGGCGAGGTGGATTTTGAATGGGAGTCCAGCGAATTTTGTTCGGGGTAGTTGCGCTACTTGGAGCGGAAGTTAACCAGGTAGCCTGAATCCCATTAAGAGTCTTTGCAATGGAAACATCGTAGCCAGTCATGGGTACCCCAATGCCTGAAGTATCCAAATTGAAGTAACTCCAGCTATCTGCAGAAAGTGTGTCGCGCGATGCCACTCTTATTTCGCCAGATGTTGGTTGCTTTCTTTGATTGATAGTGAGCACAGAGTCATAAACAACATACGTCTTGTTTCCATCAAATAACGCTTTCAGATGGAATGCAACGTCTCCGGTTGTTCTACCGTCAGTTTTCCGGTCTCCATCTACAAGCTCATAATTCCAGGTCTTGCTACCACGTATTTTGGTAGCACCGAGCAAGATTCCTTGACTCTCATCTCGATAGAAAACTTGGACACCTCCTGAAGTTGCAACGCAGGCGCTAGAGATACTGACATCACTACCTGTTCGAACTCGCACCGGATCTTTATAGTCATTTACCTGTGAGCCGTTGCCATCGACAATCTCGTAGGTGAATTTCTTTCCATCAAACGTTGCATAGCGCAGATCTCGGTCATCACTTTCAGAGTAGAAGATATGAAGCAGCTGTTTTGTGCCTGATCCATTCACGCATAATGAAATTGGGCTGGTGATTTTTGATTTAGTTCGATCACCAGATCCTCCGGCGCCATCGACAGTATTTTTGCGCCAAATTTTTCCGTCCCAAGCGGCAATTTTGAGAATTCCACTCTTGCTATCAGTATATGCAACCAGTGGTTTTCCATTGAAGTTGATGCTTGTTACTTGTTTGCCATCAGAATTTTGGTCAATGACAAATCTCTTCCAATCAGCTTGGGGAGTGATTGGCGCAGTAATAATGGCGTCTGATGAACCATTGGTATTTGATGCAACGATACTAAAGCTATAACTTGTGCCATTTTTTAACCCGGTAAAAGTAATGGGAGATTCTGTAGAACTCTTCACTTGATCAGTCTTTAAATTTCGTACTGAGTAACTACTTATTTGTGCGGTACGTGCATTTGCAGGAGGGTCAAAGGTAATGATTACTGAACTATCAGCCAGCAGCGCTGTTGCATTGCGTACTGGAAGGGGGATTCCAACTGCGACTCCAACTGGTGGTTTGCGGCGGATATCCTCCATCATTCCAAGCAATAGCGATCCAGGTTCTCTGAAGATTTCTCCGGCATCCAAATTAGGAGTCATAATCGAATTGGAACCTAAATTGGCATATGTATTTTCATCAATATGACTTACTGAAGAACCCTCCTCATATCTAGCAGGTGTGTACAGAATTATTTTTTGACCACCATTAGCTGCGGTTCCGAAAGGACCTGACCAGACAAGTTGCGAGGTAAGGGCTTTGCCAAGTTCGATTGAAGGGGATGGTAAATCAGAGAGTCTGCGACCATCAGGCAATTGCGCGTATGCCGTATAGGGAGTTGGTTGCTCGATGGTGCCGTATCCGAAGAAAGAGTCATACGAATCAGTCGAGAGAAAACCTAGACCATGTGCGATTTCATGAAGAAAGACAGATTGCAGATCGTATTCAGTTGATTTAGGTGAACCATCATTACGTGTATTCCAATTAGCTGCTGAGTTAACTTGAATTATCATCTCTGGGTTATCTGGTTCGAGATCTTTCCCAGCGAGTGCATTTGCTAGAGCTGATGGATACCAAAGACTTTGATCGGGCGCTCCATCGAAACCTGAGTAATAATTTCCAGGTCGCGCGCTTCCAAGAACTCCAAAGGAAGCAGATCTTCCAAAAGTTGCATCAATCTTTATTGGAACTGCAGAAGCAAAGTATTGTGACCAAACATCTACAGCAGATTGAAAATCTTTCTTAGCCCATTCAGGAAAGTTTTTGTAGTTCACAACAAATTTTGATTTTGCTTCTATATAGGCAACTTTTGGCGGCCTTGATGACGGAGTGCCTTGAGATTTACCTGCGTAGGTGTGTCCCCATACTTTTGAATCTGCGACTTTAAATTGCGAGAGCGCTTCTGAATGAATCGGGGTCAGGAATATAGCTATCACTGAGAGTGTGACAATTAATCTGCTCAATACAGAAAGGCGCACTCTCATAGCAGCCAACGCTATCAGGGTGAGAGAATGAAGGCATGGTCACCGTTTATTCTCGCCATGGCTGCCATCTTTGTGAAGATGCTGAGAAGACTCTGCAGGATCTACAAAAAGAGTTGAATTTTGAGATG
>JAGWVL010000002.1 GCA_018970885.1 Actinomycetales bacterium | reverse complement strand
TGAACAATATTTGCAGATGCCACAACGACTAGATCTAATCGCTGAGTAAGCAACTCTTGCATCGTTGAAACAACTATCGCATCTGGAAAATCCTCAAGCACATGAGCGGCGCGGGTTGCATCTGAGGTAAGAACAGCTGCTATTTCATAGCCGCACCCTTTTAGTAAAGGTGCATGAAAGTAACGACCAGCTAGTCCATACCCTGCAATACCAACCCGCAAACTCATACTTAGGAGTTCTGTAACTTAGAAGGCCACCACACTTTTCCACCAATGTCATGGACAAGCGCAGGTACCAAAATGGTTCGAACGATCAAGGTATCTAACAAGACACCAAAGGCAACGGCAAAACCTAACTCAGCCAAGAACACCAGAGGAAGCACACCTAGAACTGCAAAGGTTGCAGCAAGAACGATTCCGGCTGAAGTGATCACTCCACCGGTAACAGTTAGGCCCTTGATAACGCCAGCACGTGTGCCGATTTTGGTACTTTCTTCACGTACACGAGTCATCAAGAAGATGTTGTAATCAATACCAAGTGCAACTAGGAAGATGAAGGCAAACAATGGGAAGGAGGTATCAGCTCCCTTGAACCCGAAGATATTTTCAAATACCAGCTGGCACGCACCTAGTGTTGCAAAGAATGAAAGAACAACTGTTCCAAGCAATAACGCCGCCGACAGAATGCTTCGAAGAAGCAGACCAAGGATGAGCGTGATTAGCACCAGAACGATTGGGATAATCGTTCTGTTATCTCGGTTAGCAGAGACATCTGTATCAAAGGCGACTGCGGTGCTGCCACCAACCAGAATGCCCGGATCGATCGCATGAACAGCTTTTCTGATATCTGGGATGACATCGCGAGCTTCAACTGAATCAGGATTGAGTGCAAGGGTTGCATTTAAAATCACTGCACCATCTACCTCTTTGATCGCAGGCAATGGTTGACCCGGAATAACTTGCGATACACGGGTTGGCTCAACTGAAGAAACCCCCTCAACACCCATAAGGGCTGCGGAGACTGGATCAATTAACTCTTTGCGGACAACAACCTCTGTCGGTTGACCAGATCCACCCGGGAAGTGCTCACCAAGTAGTTCAAGACCTACAACTGAATCTGGTCGTTGCGTGAATGCATCAGCTGTAGATAAACCCTTTGCATTTAATGTGGTTGAAAAACCAGCAAGGATTGCAAGTGCTCCGGCGGTAATAATCCATAACTTGCGAGGACGCTTTTCCACCGCGGTTCCGATCTTTGCCCAGGTACCTGTCAACTGTGCATTGACATCATCATTGCGAGGAATTCGTGGCCAGAAGATCCAACGTCCAAAGGCTACGAGCAATGCAGGAAGCAAGGTAAGAATTGTCACCATTGCTGCCGCTATACCGATTGCACCAACTGGACCTAAACCACGGTTTCCTGACAAATCACTCAGGAGCAATACCAGGAGCGCCGCAATCACAGTGGTGCCAGATGCCAAAATTGGCTCAAAAACCCCTTTGTAGGCAGCTTTCATCGCTTGCGCTGGATGATCGTGGTGATGAAGCTCTTCACGATAACGAGAAATTAACAACAAGGCATAATCCGTTGCCGCACCTAATACCAGTACCGACAAAATTCCTTGTGACTGACCATTGAGATCAATGAAGTCATTCTTTGTAAGCAGGTAAACAAGTCCACCTGCTGTAGACAACGCGATCACCGCAGCAAATAGCGGCAGGATCCAAAGAAATGGTGAGCGATACACGATGATCAAAATGATTGAAACGACTCCAAGAGTTGTGAGCAGAAGTGATGAGTCAATCCCTTCGAATGCTCCAAACAAATCTCCCAGTAGTGCACCAATTCCAGTCACATTGGATGTAAGTCCAACACTCTTGGCAAACTCAGCGGAGTCCTCGCGAAGTGTTTCAATGACTTCCGGAAGAGCTGGTTTATTGTTGGGCAGCAGATCTGTTGCGATATCGGATTTAAAGGGAAGGTTTACTAACAACGCCTTTCCATCTTGAGATGGGAATGCAAAAATCTGCTCACCCGGAGTCAAATACTTTGAAATGGGAACATCTGTGCCGATGATCTTCTTGGGGCCCAACTGTGCAAGGTGTTCATTAAGTGCTGCGATTTTTTCTGGATTTACTTCACCCAAGTAAAGAACCAAGGTTGGAAGGTTTTGATTGGCATCAGCGTTAAATTTCGCAATGATCTTTGCCGCCTGAGTTGATTCTGCGCTATCTGGCAAAAATGCAGAGTTGTCATTCTCTTGAACCGTTGAGAGCTTTCCAAAAAGTGGGCCAAAAACACCGCTGGCACCGATCCATAGGAAGATTACAAGCAGGGCGTATACGACTGGACGACGACTTTTCTTACTCAATGTGCTGGACATGTAGATGGACCTTTCAGCCTTCAAATGGCCTTACGGCCCTCAGTTGGTTAGGTGGCGATCCTACCTTTAGGCTATGGGCGTGCCCCTATTGGAAACTCCTTCAGATTCGGCGATCGCGCTATCTCGTCATGGGTTAGTCGAGTACCACAAAGCATGGGAATCTCAGCGAGCTATCCATCAAGATGTGGTTGATGGAAAACGTCCCAATACACTTTTATTGCTTGAGCATCCATCGGTTTATACCGCAGGCCGCAGAACAGATGATTCTGAAAGACCAACTGATGGCACCCCCGTTATAGATGTAGATCGTGGTGGTCGAATTACATGGCATGGCCCTGGCCAACTCGTCGGTTATCCAATTGTGAAGTTATCAAAACCAACCGATCTGGTTGGATTTGTCCGAGAGATCGAATCAGGATTAATTGAGGTGTGCTCTGATTTGGGATTAGAAACTCAACGCATCGAGGGACGTTCTGGAGTTTGGGTTCAGGATAGTCAGGGTGACCGCAAGATCGCAGCTATCGGAATTAGAGTTGCAAAGGGGGTAACGATGCATGGTTTTGCACTCAACGTTTCTCCCGACCTTACCGCCTTCAAAAGCATTATTCCCTGTGGCATTTCAGATGCTGGGGTCACATCTTTAGAGATCGAATTACAGCGATTGATCACAATTGATGAGGTTGTACCGCTAGTCGAACGACACATATTTGAATCATTGAAAAGGGTCAGCGCATGACAATGGCACCAGAAGGACGAAAACTTCTGCGCATTGAAGCCCGTAACGCTCTCACCCCAATTGAGCGCAAGCCAGAGTGGATCAAAACACGTGCCAACATGGGTCCTGAATACACTCGCTTAAGATCCTTGGTGAGGAGCGAAGGTTTGCACACTGTGTGCCAAGAGGCGGCCTGTCCAAACATCTTTGAATGTTGGGAAGATAAAGAAGCAACTTTCTTAATCGGAGGTGATCGCTGCACGCGGCGCTGCGATTTCTGCAACATTGATACTGGAAAACCGCTTCCACTTGATCGTGAAGAGCCACGCAAAGTTGCTGAATCCGTTAAAGCTATGGGACTTCGCTATGCAACTATCACAGGTGTAACTCGCGATGATCTTGAAGATGAGGGTTCTTGGTTATACGCCGAAACCATTCGTGTTGTGCATGAACTCAACCCTGGTACTGGAGTAGAGATGCTTGCACCTGACTTCAACGCTAAACCAGAACTACTTCTTCCAATCTTCGAAACTCGTCCTGAGGTTTTCGCACATAACCTTGAAACTGTTCCCCGTATTTTCAAGCAGATCCGCCCCGCCTTTACCTATGAAAAATCACTCAAGGTAATTGGTATGGCACAGGAGTTTGGATTAATTACAAAATCAAACTTGATTCTAGGTCTTGGTGAAACCCGTGCCGAGATATCTCAAGCCTTAGTTGATTTACATGATGCGGGTTGCGACCTAATAACGATTACTCAATATTTACGCCCAACAAATAAGCACCACCCAGTAGAGCGTTGGGTGAAGCCAGAAGAGTTTGTTGAGCTATCTCAAGAAGCCGAACAAGTTGGTTTCCTCGGAGTAATGAGTGGACCTCTAGTTCGCTCTTCTTACCGTGCGGGCCGCTTGTATAAGCAAGCGATGGAAAAGAAATCTGCTCGTGGCTGATCTTGTTTACCCACCTGTAATCGCTCTGGTTAAAGGTTTTTGGAGGTACCTAGGTTTTCAATTTGATTTTCAGGGTCAAGAAAATATTCCGCGTAAGGGTGGAGCGATCCTCGCAATTAATCATGTGAGTTATTTGGATTTTGCGATAGCTGGCACTGGTGTGCTTCCGGTCAAGAGATATGTTCGATTTATGGCAAAGAAAGAGATCTTTGATAACAAGATTGCCGGACCACTTATGCGCGGTATGCACCACATTAATGTCGATCGCAGTAATGGTTCGGCATCATTTGTTACAGCTCTACGAGCATTGAAAGCTGGAGAAATAATTGGAATCTTTCCTGAAGGCACTATCTCTACTAGCTTTGAAATCAAGGGGTTGAAATCTGGAGCGGTCCGTCTTGCTGCAGGAGCTGATGTTCCAATTATTCCCACCATCGTATGGGGAGGCCAGCGCGTTTATACAAAGGGTGTAAAGCCAAATTTCAAGCGTGGTAAAACACCTATAACGGTACGTTTTGGCGAAGCGATTAATTATTCAAAACCTGTAGATCAAGATGTAGATATCGAGGCAGCCGAAATTCATTTACGACAGGTGATGACCACGATGCTTCATGAAGTTCAGGAGAAATACCCTGATAGTCATGTGGGCCAGCGTTGGGCACCAGTTCGTCTTGGTGGAACCGCTCCTGCACCACTAAACTAAAGCCATGTTTAAGAGAAAAGCTAAAGAAAAGAAGATTAAGACCCCTCGATTCCAAACCTTCCGGGATGCTTACAAAGTAACCAAGCAAGTAAAACCTTGGATCACCGTCGCGCTGATAGGAATCTTTGCCATTTCTTGGGCGATAGGTATCAGTATCGGAGCCGCTATTGGTCATCCTATTTATTTCGGCTTTATCTTTTTTCCATTGGCTCTTCTCATCACTCTTTTGTTCTTTACACGTCAAGCGGGAACAGCGGCTTACACATCAATTGAAGGTCAGATTGGAGCGGGTGCGAGTGTCTTGATGGCAATTCGCAAAGGTTGGACAACTACTCCCGCTGTAGCAGTTGCGAGAAACCAGGACATGGTTCATCGCAGTGTTGGCCGTGCCGGAATTGTTTTAACTGGCGAGGGTTCTAACGCAGTTCGCCAGATGCTCGCTGATGAGCGCAAGAAGGCGGAGCGCTTTGCCCCTGGCGTCCCGATCACTGAGATTCTTGTTGGCAACGAAGATGGTCGAGTGCCAATTCGTAAACTGCAAAAGCATTTGCGTCGACTTCCAAAAAAGTTAACACCGCACCAAATGCGTGAGGTTCGTGCACGTCTTAAGGCTGTTGGCGGTATGTCGATGCCAATTCCAAAGGGACCAATGCCTACTCGTGCTCCAAAAATCCGCTAACCCGGGAATCCTTAACTTTAAGCTCGCGTTAAAACGCTTCCACTGAAGCGCTCATGCATGCCTCTGCCATTTTCATCAAAGGTGATTGCAAAAATCACAGTAACCAACAGCGCAGATCTTATGAGCGCTTGAACAGGAGTAATTGCTCCCCCGTCGGCAAAACGAATAATCTTGATTCCAAAAATTCGGTGACCCAGGGAAGCACCTTGTAAGGCTGAGAGGATTGCGACCTCGGCAAAAAAGAGCGCTAAAACGGTCCAAGAACGGTTGGGGGCCATCTTGCCGAGCCCACCAGCTGAGGCGGCAACGATGAAGTAACAAGCCAGCCAATCAACCATCAAAGCCGACATTCGACGTCCCAGAGTGACGCGGGTGAATTGAGCGCTCATGTGACAAGCCTAACGCTCAAACCCCTCAGACGTAACATGAATTTAACAAGCGGGTTATGTCATTTTCACCATGTGGACCTAGGGTTCAACTACCTAAAAGCGCCAGAAACTCAATGATGAGGGGTCTGCGCATCACATGTGAAATTGGGAGAAGCATGTTTAAGAACGCAGCAGAAATTTTTGCTTACATTAAGAAAGAGGATGTCAAATTAGTTGATGTCCGCTTTACAGATTTACCGGGTATTCAGCATCACTTCAACGTTCCTGTTGAATCATTTAATGAAGCTGTGTTTACCGATGGCTTAATGTTTGATGGTTCCTCTATTCGAGGTTTCCAATCAATTGACGAATCAGATATGAAACTTTTGCCGGTACCGGAATCTGCTTACATTGATCCTTACCGCAAGGAAAAAACCCTCATCATTATTTTCTCAGTTCACAATCCAGTTGATAATTCGCCATATAGTCGAGACCCACGTGGAGTTGTTGCAAAAGCTGTTGACTACATGCGTTCTTTGGGATTTGCAGATACAGCTTTCTTTGCACCAGAGGCTGAGTTCTATGTCTTTGACAGTGTTCGCTTCAAGACCGGCATCAATACATCAGTTCATGAGATTGAATCATACGAAGGTGCCTGGAACACGGGCGTTGAATACGATGCAGATGGAACTCCTAACCGTGGTTACCGAACACGTGTGAAGGGTGGTTACTTCCCCGTTTCGCCAACTGATCAGTATGCAGATCTTCGTGATGAAATGGTGATGCAGTTAGGCAAGGTAGGACTTCTCGTCGAGCGTTCACACCATGAGGTGGGAACTGCAGGTCAGATGGAGATTAACTACCGCTTCTCCGATATTTTGCATGCAGGTGATGATGTGATGAAGTTTAAGTACGTCATTCGCAACACCGCATGGCAAGGTGGAAAGACAGCAACATTCATGCCAAAGCCACTCTTCGGCGACAACGGCTCAGGTATGCACGTTCACCAATCACTGTGGAAAGATGGGAAGCCACTGTTCTTCGAGGCAGGTACATATGGCGATCTTTCAGAAATGGCTCGTTGGTACATCGGTGGTCTTTTGAAGCACGCGCCATCACTCTTAGCCTTCACTAACCCAACAGTGAACTCATACCGTCGCTTGGTTCCAGGGTACGAAGCACCTGTAAACCTTGTTTACTCCGCTCGTAACCGCTCTGCCTGTATCCGCATCCCAATTACCGGATCCAATCCAAAGGCCAAGCGCATCGAATTCCGTTGCCCAGATCCATCATCAAATCCATATCTAGCCTTTGCAGCGATGTTGATGGCTGGTCTTGATGGAATCGTCAATAAGATCGAACCACCTGCCCCAGTTGATAAGGATCTTTACGAGCTAGAAGGCGAAGAGGCTGCATCAATCCCGCAGGTTCCTGGTTCTCTAGATGCAGTTTTGAACTCATTGGAAAAGGACCATGCATTTTTAACTAAGGGTGGAGTATTTACTGAGGATTTAATCTCTACGTGGATTGAATGGAAGCGTAAGAACGAAGTTGATTATGTTCGACTACGTCCACACCCAGCTGAGTTCGAACTGTATTACGACATCTAAACCTAATGTAATTAAATAGTCCCGTAAGAACAGAGCCCGCCCCTAAAAAGGCGGGTTTTGTTGTATCTATCTGCAGTAGATTGGAACCATGTTCATCAATCTCTTAATCGCCATCTTTTTCTTTCAGGTTGGTCTAGAGATTAGACATGGATTGAAGGATTTCAAATCTGTAATTGTTCCGATTGTTGCAGCGCTAGGCGGAATGATTTTTCCTGCATTCATCTTTCTTGTTTTAAATCCCAATTCACATGTCTGGGCAACGGCAATGCCAACGGATATCGCATTGGCTTTAGGTGTTTTATCGCTTTTGGGAAATCGCGTTCATCCCCAGGCGCGAATATTTCTGTTGACTCTTGCCATAGCTGATGATCTTTTCTCTCTGATGATTTTAGGAGCCTTCTACGGAGATGACCTAAATCCCGAAAAAGCGCTTTCAACTCTAGGTGCTGCAGCGCTTGGCGCTCTGCTTCCATTGAGTAAATCTCACTCAAATAGAGCGATCAAGGTGCTCACCCCTTTTTCAACTTATTTCATTGTGCCTGTGATTATTGCTATCAATATTCCCCTGGATATTGATCTCAACAGTTTTACATCTACAACGATGGTTGCTTTAGTAATTGCACGATCTATTGGAAAAATTCTAGGAATTACACTTTTTGCTTGGATAGCAATCAAACTCGGAGGCAAGACGCAGATAAACCTTAAAGCTATAGCTGGAATCGGTGCCCTAGCCGGAATGGGAATGACAGTTTCCTTGGTAATTGCAGAAATTGCCGCCAAGAATCAAGCCGAACTCGATCAGGTTCGCTTAGGCCTTTTTGTCTCAGCAATCCTGTCGGGAATAATCGGATATGTCTGGCTTAGAAGGACTCCTGCTTCACGATAGTTTTTCGCGCCAGGACTATGTGGCCAAAAAAGCCGATTAACAAGGCGAAGATAACGCCAATATTGGAGTACGCCCACGCTCCATCTTTTCCGCCGATGAAACGCAAAAGATACCCTTGCCACTCCAGCCAGGGTGCAAAGGTGTTTGTCACAAAACCCCAGCCAATAATCGAGCCAACACCCATCAAAAGGAGCGAACCTTTATTAACAGATCCGTATAAACCTTTGGAATCAAAGAGATCCTTCTCTGAATAAGCCTTTTTGCGCATAACAACATCAGCAACAAATATTGCCGACCACACAGCAACTGGTACCCCAAGGGTAATTAAGAAACCTTGGAAAGGGTAAAAGAAATTATCTGCAACCCACACGATATAAATAGTTCCTGCAAGCATGATGACCGAATCGATAATCGCAGCCTGGTGACGCTTAATCGGCACCCCGATCGAAACTAACGCCAGACCAGATGAGTAAAGATCCAAAATCGCGCCCCCCACTAAACCCAAAATTGCCACTAGTGCAAAAGGAATGAGGTACCAAGTTGGCAACAACGTGGTTAAAGCGCCGATTGGATCCATGGAGATCGCATCACTGAGCTCTTTACTGCTTCCAGATAAGGCAGCACCGTAAATGACTAAAACAATTGGAACAATCGATGCACCTAAAACTGTCCAACCAACCACAGCCTTGCTAGAAACGTTTCGGGGTAGATAACGAGAGTAATCCGCTGCTGCGTTCACCCACCCCAGACCAATGCCGGTGACGCCAAAAATAATTGCTCCAATGAAACTCTGAAGTGAACCATCTGGAATCGCATTGATAGTGTTCCAATTAATGTTATCAACGGTCAGTAAGACATAGATCAAAGTCATAACAATTGTCGTGATGGTAAGTAACTTTTGAAGTTTCATAATAACTGTGAAACCTAAAACACCACCAAAAACGGTCAGGGAGACCGCGATAATGAAACCAAGAATTAAAGCCACATTGTTAGCTACTCCCCCGATGCGAGCGAAAACAGTTCCCGTTGCAAGTGTTGCGAGTGAGACTAAAACAGTCTCCCATCCCACAAAGATCAAGTAGGAGAGTGCTCCTGGAAGACGGCTACCTTTAACGCCAAATGAAGCCCTCGACAAAACCATCGTTGGGGCGTTGGATCTTTTTCCAGCCAATGAGCTAATTCCTACCAAGAGAAAAGATCCGATTGTCCCGATAAAGGCTGCGGCTGTTGCTTGCCTCAATGAGATTCCAAACCCTAAAAAGAAAGCTCCATACGAAAGGGCAAGCAATGACACATTTGCACCAGCCCAAGGCCAAAACAAGGAATGGGCTTTTCCTGATCGTTCAGACTCTGCAATTACATTGGGGCCGTTGATCTCGAGATCAAATACAGGCATTTCTACCTTTTATCTTTTTTGAGATTTATGAAGTATCCAATTGCAAAGATCACCAAAAACACTGCAAGCACGATCGCTCCTATGGAGAATTCAGCTTTCTCCGGCCCAGCACTTATTGGCATCGGAGATTGACCTTCTGCGTAATCTGGCGAAGCGTTAAAACTGTATTCACCTTCGATTACATGCCCATCATCACCAACAACTCGATATTTAACGGTGAAAGCTCCCGGTGCACTTTGTCCTGAAATCTTGGTTGTGATTCGTCCACCACTAATGATTGGATCCTCATAGTTCACAGCAATACCAGTTGAATCAACAACTTCAAGCGTGTTGACCGCTTGCCCATCAAGGGTTTGCAGATTTCCGCTAAATTCAATCCAAACCTGCGTTGGGATTGGATTGACATTGGAAAATTGCTCTGGAAAGGAGTTTACGACCTCCACATGTGCAAAAGCTTGAGGGGTTGTAGCAAATCCTAGAAAAGCTACAAACAGGACGCTCAGTAATTTACGCATAGTGGGGATCTTAATCCAGAAAGAAGTCGAGTAAGAAATCTTTAGTTCCAGGGGTAACAGAATACTTTTCTAAATCTGTTATACCCTCACTTGCTAGTACTAGATCATCGACAAAGAAATTTCCGGTACACACCTTTGCATCCCTGTTGAAGATAATGTAAGCAGCATCTGCCAAGATCTCTGGTGTTCGACCGGCTGATGCATCGACACCCGGAATCATCTGAAGTGCTGCGGTATCAATCACTGTGCGTGGCCATAGCGCGTTGACACCGATTCCATCACGCTTGAACTCCTCAGCCATACCTAGGACACACATACTCATTCCGTACTTGGCCATTGTGTAAGCGACATGGTTTTTAAACCAAACCGGCTTCATCGAAAGCGGTGGAGATAGGTTAAGGATGTGGGGGTTACGACCATCAGCTGCTGACTTGCGTAAATAAGGTAGCGCGGCCTGGGACGTGAGAAAAGTTCCACGAACATTAACATCAAACATCAGGTCAAAACGCTTTGCTGGTGTTTGATCGGTGCGAGTTAAGTTAATTGCACTTGCATTATTGACCAAAATATCGATGCCACCAAATGCTTCGGCAGCCTGAACAACCGCCGCTTCGATCTGATTTTCATCGCGAAGATCGCATTGAATAGCAAGTGCTTTGCCACCTGCAGCCTCAATATCAGCAGCAGCTGTGTGAATCGTGCCGGGAAGCTTCGGGTTGGGATCGGATGTCTTCGCGGCGATTGCAATCAATGCACCATCGCGTGCTGCTCGAAGTGCAATCGCTAAACCGATCCCACGGGAACCGCCTGTGATGAAAACTCTCTTACCGGCTAGTGACATTTACTTACCCTTCTTGGACATGAACTTCATGAAGGCCTCCATAGCCTCTTCGGATTGCAAAGCCATCGCAAAGATTTCAAATTCGGCCTTCATGACAGCTGCAACAGAGTCATGGTTCCGAGCTTTTAGGAGTGCCTTGGTGTTGATAATTGCTTGTGGGGGTTGTTCGGCAATCTGCTCGGCAACTCTCATTGCGTGTGCCAATGGGTCAGGATCATTTGCAGTCACCAATCCCATTTCAATCGCAGAATCGGTGTCAAAGCTTTCACCGGTCATGAAGATTCTGGCCGCTCTTTGGTAGCCGACAAGTTGCGGAAACAAATAGCTAGAACCGGCTTCGGGAACTAATCCAAGGGATGCAAATGGCATGGAAAACTTTGCCGTCGGTCCTGCAATTACAACATCGCAATGCAGCAACATGGTTGTTCCAACACCAACGGCATTTCCTTTAACCGCAGCAATAAGAGGTTTTGGGAAGTTTAAAAGTGCCGCTAAAAATTGAGCTACCTCTGAGTCATCAGATGTAGGTGGGTTGTCCATGAAATCCACTATGTCGTTTCCGGCGGTGAAGTGATCCCCTGATGCGGTTAAAACCACCGCTCTAATACCAAAATCCCCCACCGCATCGTTGAGACCTTTAGCCAATCCTGAGTACATGGATCGAGTCAGGGCGTTCATTTTTTCGGGGCGATTGAAGGTGAGGGTTAGCACTCTATTTTCTAGGCTGCTCAAAATTTCGCTCATCTGCGCATCTTATGGGGTGAGGACTCAGAAAATACATCTGCTACGCCATCGATGGGAAAAAAGCGCCCCTGGGTTTATCCCAGGGGCGCTTTCCTTGCAGATTTACTTTTCTGCTACCAATCTTTAGCGATCTAGCTTTCCTGAAATGAAATCCTCAGTCTTTGCATGAGCTGCCTCATCTGTGTACTGAGTTGGAGGAGTCTTCATAAAGTAGCTAGATGGTGAAAGCAACGCTCCACCGATCTTGCGATCCAGACCGATCTTTGCGCAACGAAGCGCATCGATGATCACACCAGCTGAGTTTGGTGAATCCCACACCTCCAACTTGTATTCAAGGTTGAGCGGAACATCGCCAAAAGCGCGGCCTTCGAGGCGAACGTAGGCCCACTTGCGATCATCTAGCCATGGGATGTAATCCGATGGTCCGATGTGAACATTCTTGTCTCCAAGATCATGATGTAGCTGAGATGTAACCGAGTTTGTCTTTGAAATCTTCTTGGATTCAAGACGATCACGCTCGAGCATGTTCTTGAAGTCCATGTTTCCACCAACATTGAGCTGGTAGGTGCGATCTAGGTGTACTCCACGGTCCTGAAACAACTTAGCCATGATGCGGTGAGTGATAGTCGCACCAACTTGGCTCTTAATGTCATCTCCAACGATAGGAAGACCGGCATCTGCAAACTTCTTCTCCCAGACAGGATCTGAGGCGATAAATACTGGGAGTGCGTTAACAAATGCACATCCTGCATCAATTGCACATTGTGCGTAATACTTAGCGGCTTCCTCTGAACCTACAGGTAGGTAGCAAATCAAAACATCGACCTGCTCATCCTTAAGAACCTGCACAACATCTACAGCTGGTGCATCTGATTCTTTGATTGTCTCGCGGTAATACTTTCCGAGACCATCATTTGTTACGCCGCGAAGAACTGGAACACCAGTCTTTGGGACATCACTAAATTTAATGGTGTTGTTCTCACTTGCCCAGATTGCATCTGCAAGATCGAGTCCGACCTTCTTGGCATCGACATCAAAGGCTGCAACAAACTTGATGCTAGAGATGTGGTAACCCCCAACAACTGCGTGCATAAGACCTGGGATCTCTTGATCAACAGCAGCGTTCTTGTAGTACTCAACGCCCTGAACTAATGAGTTAGCGCAGTTTCCTACTCCAACAATTGCAACACGGATGTCGCCTTTACCGGTTGTGATGTTCACTCTATTTCCTCTCGGTTTTGATCATGTCTTCCAGCCAAGCGATCTCTCGATCAGCTGTTTCCAGTGAATGACGTCGCCACTCCTCTAGATATTTGTCGATTCCAACAGGTGACTTCTCGAGTTCACCACGAAGGATTTCGGCTTTCTCCTTAAGGCGACGATGGCGCCCCTCAAGAATTCTTACTCTGTTCTTCGCTGATGTTGGTGAGAAGAAGGCAAAACGAATTTCAAAGCCCTCGTCCTCCCATGTTTCAGGTGTTACCGATTCAGTGAGATCCTCAAAACGGCGAGCGCCTTTTTCGGTGATCGCATATACGATGCGAGATCTGCGCGAGGTTGTCTCTGTAACAGACTCCTCAATAAGACCCGCCTCCATCATGCGGCGAAGTTGTGGGTACAAAACGGAGAATGAAAGTGCGCGGAATGGACCGAAGATGGTTCCTATACGTTTGCGAAGCTCATACCCATGCAACGGTGCTTGAGAGAGCAGACCCAGAAGTGCGAATTCGAGGGATTCTGAACGCGAGCGCATCTGATCCCCTTTCTTCTACCTGTCTATTTCCCAGCTCAGCGGTGCTTCGTGGAATGTATCTATTCGATACATCGACCCGTAATCTAGAGGGATATACCTACTTCGCGCAACCCGAACCCACCCCTAAACTCCCCATGTGGTCATTCCCTCACGCCTGCCTGAGTACCTGATAGCCGCCATGGTGATCATCCTCGCCCCTGGGCCCAGCGTGCTCTTTGTCATCGCTCGTGCGATCGCCTGGGGTCGAGCAACGGCGGTCTTCACGGTTGCCGGCAATGTCACCGGAGCCTTCTCTCTTTCAGTCTTTGTTGCTCTGGGACTTGGACCGATTCTGCAACGATCAGAGCTTGCCTATGTCGCTGTGCAATGGGGTGGCGGCTTGTACTTGGTGTACCTCGGCATTGATGCAATTCGAAAACGAAGCGTACATGCCGCCGATATGACCAACCAAGGCGAGATCGCACCAACAATTCCTCGCTCTATTCGCGATGGCTTTTGGGTAGGTGCACTTAATCCAAAGGGTGTGGTTTTCTTTGCCGCGGTTTTGCCGCAATTTATTGATCGTGAACGAGGCAGCGTAACAGCACAATTAATTTTCTTAGGGGCTATCTTTGCAATTCTTGCCTTTTTTTCAGATGGCTCATGGGGAATGCTAGCTGGAACAGCACGTAATTGGCTGGCAACAGATGCCAAAAGGTTAGAACGATTACGCGCAACCGGTGGAACCATCATGATTATTTTGGGAATTTCGGTTTTGATTTCTGCAATTGTCAGCGCCTAAGTACACAATAAGCTCATGATTAAACCAGCCAAACCTGCCCGCGAAAATATCTCTCCCTCAGATTTGACCTTTGGTTTATCCACCTGCAAAAGATGTTTATGGATTAAGTACTGGTTCAAGGTAACGATGCCCGGTGCCTTTCCACTTGTTGGAACTATGGCTGCATTGCAGGAGGAGCATTTTCAAGGTGCAGATATGCCAACAATTGATCCATCACTTCGTGCCGGCAAGGTCACCAAGTGGGGCGAATGGGTAAAGAGCAAGCCACTTGTTGTAAATGGTGTAGAAAGCCGGTGGAGAATTCTTGGAAAGTACGATCTTGTCTCAACAAATGAGGATGGAACAATCGGTTTGATTGATTGCAAAGTCTCTGATAGTCAACGAGATAGTGGTCAGTTCTACTCTCCCCAACTTGAAGCCTATGCCTATGCTTTAGAAAATCCAGCAGCAGGAAAGGCTCAATCAGTAGCTTCTATGGGTTTATTGGTGTGGCGGCCAACAACAGCGATCGGTAGCAACGCTGATGAGTATGGCTTTGCAGTCATGCAAAAGTATGTCCCAGTTGAAAGAGATCAAGCAAACTTTTTGAAGGTCATCGGTGAGTTCATCGAAGTTCTAGAGGGAGAGCTTCCCGATGCGGGAAGTGAGTGCCAAACCTGTACCTACTTAACGGCACGCAACGCCTTGGATTAATCCTCTTCCTGAACCTCACCTAGCTTTGCTTTCTTTGGCGCATAGATGTCGATGTACTCCTGGCCTGACATTGCATGAATCGCATTCATGATCTGATCAGTGACATCACGAAGATGTTGCAGATCAGTTGAATCTCCATCAAAGAACATCGGTTCACCAAAGTGCATTCCCACACGTTTTACATTGGGAATGATCTTTCCAGTTGGTTGAATCTTGTCGGTGTTAAACATCGCTACTGGAACAACTGGTGCACCAGATTCAATTGCTAACCGCGCAATACCGGTGCGGCCTTTGTACAACCTGCCATCAGGAGAACGCGTTCCCTCTGGATAAATTCCAATGCAATCACCATCTGCAAGGAGTTTAAGTCCAGTAATTAAAGCGGCCTCACTTCGACGACCACCTGAGCGATCTACTGGAACTTGTCCTAAGGCGATAAAGGTCAATTTCTTAAGTAGACCCTTTGGTCCAGGAGAGGTGAAATACTCACTCTTTGCAAGAAAGGTAACTTTTCGGGGAACAACCAGGGGCATAAAGATTGAATCACTAAATGACAGGTGATTGGATGCGATGATCACTGGACCCTTTGATGGGACATGTCGCAAGCCTCGAACCTTGGGACGGAAGGCAAGCATTAAAATTGGGGTCAGGAATGCTCGCAAGGTTCCGTAGGGCAGGTTGTTCAACACGAGTCTAATTTAGTGGCTATTGACGACTATGACACTATCTGAGGGTGAGTAAAGAGAAAAAAGAGTCCGATGGCTTCGATGAAGAGGAGTTGATCCGCTCAGAGTTTGATTCCATCGTCTCCGGATTAAACCTGGATCAATCATCTCCTTCTACATACCTTGATGATCTCGATCGAATCGATCGCGAAGGTTTTGTGCATCCCAACCCTGAGCGTCAAACTCCACGAGGATTTTTTGACTCTGCTCGCAACTCAATAAAGCGATGGTTACATCGCAACGATCGCGATGATGATGGAGCTGCGCTTTGAGTAACTTTTCCTGGGGAATTTTAGGACCAGGCGGAATTGCGCAAGCATTTGCAAAGGATTTGACCTTTATTGATGGCCACTCAATTGGTGCGGTTGGATCGCGATCTCTTACTAATGCGCAAAACTTTGCCAACACCTTTGGTGGTGTCGCATACGGAAGTTATGAAGATTTAGTTGAAGATGCACAAATCGATGCAATTTACGTTGCAACACCCCATCCTGCTCACCATGACAATGTCATCTTGGCGCTCAACGCTGGTAAGCCAGTTTTATGTGAAAAACCATTTGCGGTAAATGCCGAGCAAGCCCAAGCGATGGTAGATGCTGCCGCAAAAAATAAGGTTGCGCTCATGGAGGCGATGTGGGCTCGGTTTTTGCCACATTATGCAAAGGTGCGAGAAATTGTGGCGAGCGGTGTTTTAGGACCAATTTTGTCGATTTATGCAGATCATGGTCAACGGTTAGCAGATCAAGGGATTGCACGTTTAGTTGATCCGCAGTTAGCAGGAGGTGCACTTTTAGATTTAGGAATTTATCCGATTTCCTTTGCCCATATGATTTTAGGAAACCCCATAGCTATTACCTCTAAAGCGGTAATGACTGACCGAGGTGTTGATGCGCAAACTTCGATGGTCTTTACTTATGACAATGATGCGCAAGCAGTTTTAACAACAACCATGATTGAACAGACTCCATGTCGCGCAGTTGTTGCGGGATTACACGGTTGGCTAGAGATCGATCGAACCTTTTATAACCCAGCCAGTATGCGTGTGGTTCTTAATGATGGAACTATAAGTGAGTACCCAAGTGCCTACACCGGACATGGTTTGCGCGAACAAGCGATAGCTTTTAAGCAAATTGTTCAATCGGGTGCACTTGAATCAAAGATTCTGACCTGGAAAGACAGTGTAGATATCATGAAAAGTATGGATACAGTCCGAAGCCAGATTGGTCTGAAATATCCATTTGAAAATTAGGCACGAGCTAAATCTGCAACCCCAACTAAACCTGCCTCATTACCCAACTGCGCAGCAATAAGTTCAGGGTATGGGTGCTTTCCAGCAAAAGGCATTGTGCGCTCAAGTGCCTCGCGAGTTGGCTTCAATAAAATCTCACCAGCATCAATGACTCCACCGCCAATAACAACACACGCTGGATCTAACAGCACTGACAATGATGCGATACCTGCACCTAGCCATTGACCAGTTGTGTTAAATGCGGCAAGTGCAACGGGATCACCTGCGCGAGCTGCTTCTGTAATCGCTTGACCGGTAAGCCCAGCAACGGTGCCATCACCACGAGCTAATAAGTTTCGAGCAATTTCCGGGCTTGCACTAATCGCTTCGCGAGCATGCCGCAAAAGAGCGTTTCCGGATGCGTATTGTTCGAAACATCCGCGAGCCCCACAACCACATAAATGGCCATCGGGAACAACGCGAAGATGACCAAACTCTGCTGCAATTCCATAAGCACCACGGTACAAGGAACCATTTACAACAATTCCACCACCGATACCAGTTCCCACGGTAAGCATCATCATGTGGTTTTGATTTCTTCCCGCACCAAACTTTGCCTCGCCCCATGCTGCAGCGTTGGCATCATTTTCGATTACTACTGGTAAACCAATCAGCACAGTTAACTCTGAATCGAGATTGACACCATTCCAATCGGCGATGTTGGGAGTTGCAAGCATTGTTTTTCGATCAGAGGAAACAAATCCTGCCGCGGATACGCCAACAGAACTTACATCAAACTTTTCCATCAACTCCTTTGCAGTCTCAGCAATTGTGCGAGTTAACGCAGCACCTCCTTGACGTGGAGTTTCTTTGCGCGCAGTTGCAAGAATTTTTCCATTCTCATCAACAACGCCACCAAGAACCTTGGTGCCTCCAACATCAATTCCGATCGCGTTACCCATGCGGGAGTTAGGCCTCTAGATGTGATTTCAGTTGAGCAAGTGCGGCGTCAATTGTTGCCTTCTCTGCCTTTTGGCGCATCATCGCTGGAATTGGCATGGATAAAGAAACTTCAAGTTCGTATGTAACTTCAGTGGTGTCTTCGTCAACACTTGTAATTGTGTAAATGCCATCCATGCCGGTCAGCAGATCTGCATCCTCCAGTGAAAATGAAAGTTTGCTGGGAGCTTGGCTCCAGTCGTAATCAAGGGTGAGTCGGTCCTTCATCATCCCTGCATCGATGCTCATCTTTACCTTTGTCACACGGCCTTGATCATCACGGTCAAGCACTTCAGAGCTTTTGATTTGGGTGGACCACTCGGGGTACTTATCCAACTCAAAGAGAGTGCGTTGAACCTGCTCGATTGGTGCATCAATTGTGATTACGGATTTACTGAAATTGGCCATGTGGCAAGGCTACCCTCTTCCCCTTTTGTCCGCCCCCGCGCTAGCGTTCGCCCATGAATGAAATCTCAATCCCTCCGCTAGTTCCCGCCGCAACCGCCGGGAATCTCACAAATCTGATCGCTGAACGCGCATGGTTTGAACCAGAGCGCATCACTATGTCTCGCCCACTGGGCGAGGGATGGCAACCTGTTACAGCACGTGAAGTTGAAGAAGAGGTTCGCGCAACTGCGAAGGGTTTAATCGCATCCGGAGTTCAAATTGGTGATCGCGTAGCGATCATGGCCCGTACTCGGTACGAATGGACGATTTTAGATTTTGCAACCTGGTTTGCAGGCGGGGTTGTGGTTCCAATTTACGACACATCATCTGCCGAGCAGATCGACTGGATCCTTAATGATTCGCACTCCGTTGCAATTATTGTTGAAACTCCTGCTTTAGCTGATCTTGTCAAGACGGTGCAGCCTGCTCATACCCGTCACATGTGGACGATGACAGATGATGTTCTAACTGTTTTGCGCGAGGCAGGAAAGCACATCGGTGATGATGAGATTGATCGCCGACGTAATGCGTTAACCCCCGCTTCACTTGCAACCCTTATTTACACATCTGGAACAACAGGTAAGCCAAAGGGTGTTCAACTCACACATAGCAACTTTTTATCTGAGTGCGGAAATGTTGTTCAAGGTGCAAGTGAGTTATTCCTCAAGCCTGGTGGATCAACCTTGTTGTTCTTACCGGTTGCACACGTCTTTGGTCGTATGGTTCAAATCGGTTCTATCTCTGCTGGATTACACATGGCGCACTGCAGCGATCCGGTAGGTCGTTTGCCGATGGATCTTGCCTCTTTCAAGCCAACATTTGTGTTGGCAGTTCCTCGCATTTTTGAAAAGATTTACAACGGAGCTGAAGCCCGAGCAGAAGCTGCAGGTAAGGGAAAGATTTTCCGTAAAGCAGCAGAGGTTGCTATCGCGTATTCAGAGGCCCTCGATAAAAAGAAGATGTCTCCTATCCTTAAACTCAAGCACGGCCTCTTTGATAAGTTGGTCTACAGCAAAATTCGTGCCGGTATGGGTGGAAAAGTTGAAGCTGCGATTTCAGGTGGAGCACCTCTTGGTGTTCGCCTAGGCCACTTCTACCGTGGTGCAGGAGTGACAGTTCTTGAAGGGTATGGATTAACTGAAACAACCGCTGGAGCAACCCTTAACTTGATGGGTGCCCACCGGGTTGGTTCAGTAGGTCGACCAATCCCTGGCACATCGGTCAAGATTGCAGAAGATGGCGAAGTTCTGCTTCGTGGTCCGATTGTCATGGAAGGTTATTGGCAAAATCAAGCGGCAAATGATGAAGTCTTTGATTCAGAGCGTTGGTTTAAATCTGGCGATCTAGGAAAGTTAGATGATGAAGGTTTCTTGTACATCGTCGGACGCAAGAAGGAACTCATCGTTACCGCTGGTGGAAAAAATGTCGCACCAGCTGTTCTAGAAGACAGACTTCGTGCTCACCCATTAGTTAGCCAATGCATGGTAGTTGGTGACAATCAACCATTTATCGCAGCGCTTGTGACTCTCGACCAAGATGCACTCAAAGCTTGGGTTGCAAACAACAAGAAGGATGGCGCATCAATGGCGGATTTAGTAAAGGATCCTGACCTCATCGCGGTAATTCAAACCGCAGTTGATGATGCGAATAAGGCGGTAAGCAAGGCTGAATCAATTCGTAAATTCACTCTGCTGCCAACAGATTTCACGATCGCTGGTGGACACTTGACTGCGAAGCTATCAGTTAAACGACATGTGGTTGCCAAGGAGTTTGCTAAAGAAATTGAAGCCCTTTTCACTAAATGAACAATGAGCGAGTGACCCTCGCACAAGAGTTACATGATGGGATTGCCCAGGACCTCGTGGCCCTGGGCTTTTCCATTGATCAGGCAATTGCTCAATGTCAGGATCTCGATTTAAAAAACTCACTTCGCCAGATTCGTTTTACAACAACTGCGTTGATTGAAAAGGTGCGAGCCGAGATGCATCAGCTAAGAGGGGCGCAACCGTTACAAAGTATGAATACATCCATGGATACGATGCATGAAACCCTTCGAATTGTTCAAGAGCTACTGCGAAACATCAAACAACATTCGGGTGCAAGCCAGGTACAGATACAAATTCAAGATGATGGAAGTGGCGGAGCGGGCCTGAAGGAAGGATCCTATGGGTTGCGTGGCATACAAGAGCGAGTTGAAAAACTCAATGGGGAAATCAGTATTGATTCAAACTCGCAAGGTACAAAGATTGGAGTAACGATCCCATTGGATAGGTGATGACCCGACTCTTAGTAGTAGATGATCATGATGTTGTTAGACAGGGTCTTGTTGCCTCGCTTAAGCTTTACGGATATTCAGCTGTAGAAACCTCTGCAACCATTAAAGAGTCTCGTTCCAAAGTGGCGGCATTCAATCCTGAAGCGATGATTGTTGACATTAATTTGCCTGATGGATCAGGGTTGGAGTTAGTTCAGTGGGTCAGAAAAATCAGCACCAATGTCGCAATCATTGTTTTATCCCTTAATGAACCATTTTTGTTTGCCCACTTAGCCCGAAGCGCTGGAGCAAACGCATATATTTCAAAGAGTCGGCCGATCGATGAGATTGTCGCGACCCTGAATTTTGCCACTGCCAACCCTGGTTCTTTTACAAGCTCATTAACCGCTGCAGAGATGAGTTTAGTAGTGCTAACTCCCCGGGAAATTGATGTGCTGCACTTACTGGCTAAAGGAGCAAGCAACCGAGAGATCGCATCTACTTTGTATTTAAGTATTTCGACAGTAAAAACTCATATCTCTTCGATTTTAAGAAAGCTTGAATCCAGCAATAGAACCATGGCTATGAAGGTAGCCAGGGAAAAAGGTCTACTGCCTTAGTAGCTCATTAAAACGCGCCGACCAGATTTCCCAACGCCAATTGTCAATGATCCATTGACGTCCAGCTGCTCCCATCGCCCTAGCCTTTTCTGGATTATTAAGAAGTTCTATCGCGGTCTGTGCAATTTGCTCATTGTCGGTCCCATTCACAACAAAACCGGTAACTCCATCAAGTACGGCATCGGGTGCTCCCCCAGATGAACCTGCAATTACAGGTAAGCCGCAGCTACTTGCCTCTAGGTAAACAATTCCTAAGCCTTCAACTTCAAGGCCAGCAAGACGCGAGCGTGATGGCATCACAAAGATGTCTCCTGCACAAATAAATCGCGGAAGTTCAGCATATTGAATTCTTCCAATAAAGGAGACATGGTTTTCTAATTTATTGCGCGCAACCAATTTGGAAAGATGGGTTAAGTAAGGTCCGGTACCGACAATCAAGAGATGAGCATCCGGCACGCTCTTAAGGATTTGTGGCATCGACTCAATGAGGTGATCTTGACCCTTTCGATGAACTAAACGTCCAACAGAGACGATCACCTTTTTACCCTCGAGGCTAAGCTCTTTTCTCAACTGTGTTGAATCAACCGGGGTAAAGTGATCGACATCGATACCGGGTGCAATCTTAACCATAGCTTTACTTGCCTGAGCGCTTAATGAGTGTGAAATAGCGCGTTGAGTAAACTCACCTAAATATGTAAGAGTATCAACGGTAGAACCGATGCGACGGATCAACCAAGTAAATGGAAATACCTTTGCCCACCACACCTCATGTCCATGGGTAAGAGCAACGGTTTTGATGACCCCTGCACGCTTCATTGAAGCCGACAACAAAGCTAAGGGGGCTGCCGCACCAAAGGCTGCGACCTTGATATCTTGTTCTTTAATGATTCGAGCAAGGTTTAAGGCTACTCGTGGTGTTGGAAGCAAAATCTTTGCGCGATCACGAATAACAACAACACCATATGTGCGCAACCATTGAGCGTCATAATCGGCTGAACCCTCTTGTGCTGATGTGTACACAATCGTTGAACCGACGGGCCTGCGTTCGATTAAACCAATAACAAAGGTTTCAATTCCACCAGCACGTGGACCAAAGTCATTAGTGACAAAGAGAACTGGACTAGAAACGTCGAGCTCCAACTAATGGTTTTCTTCCCAAAGAACCACTGGGTGCAACTTTGACACGAGAACCAGATCGCGGAGCATGAACCATTTTTCCGCCACCTAAGTAAATTCCAACGTGAGATACCGGCCGACCAAAGAACAAGAGATCTCCTGGCTTTAATGAGTTGAGCGAAACCTTCTTACCTAGTCGAGATTGTGCTGCAGATGAGTGTGGCAAGGAGACACCTGCTGCTTGAAAGGCGCGCATTGTTAATCCCGAACAATCCCAGGTAACCATCCCCGCCGCACCGAATACGTAACGATCTCCGATTTGCTTCAGCGCATACTTAAGGGCTGTTCCGGCTCGGCCTGAAACTCCGCTTGCACTTTGCGCAGCCTTAAGTGAGGAGGCCTGATCAGCGTTCTCCTCTTCCTCCGCCAATCGCGCCAGACGTTCACGCTCTGCCTTAGTTAGCTTCGAAAGGAGTTTTTCAGCCTCTGCCAATTTTTTCTGGGCAAGCTCTGATTGCGCCGTTAACTTTTTTTGCGCCGCTGCTACCAACGCCATCTTGTCATTAACTGTCAAGGTTGTTGCATTCAATCGTTGCTGGGCTGTTTCAAACTTTCGCAGTTGGGCGGATTTATGTCGAGTAATTGCATCTAATGCACCAGCAGATGATAAGTACAAAGATGGATCTGCAGAGAAGAGAAGTTCGAAGCTTTGACCAAAGCCGCCAGATTTGTACTGCTCAACGGCGATACTTCCTAAAGATTTTTGAAGAGTTGAGACTGTTTGACCTTGAAGCTCAGCCTTTGCCTTGATTCCATTGAGTGTCTTAGTAAGGGCGGCTAACTTCACCTTTGCCTCTTGGGCACCTTCAGCTGCAGCGGTTGCATCCTCTTCTAACTGGCGAACCTTGGCTTGAACCTGCGCCAAGGTCTGTGCACCTGAGGCTGCAATGGGTGCTAAAACACCTGCAACTACCGCAATAGCGGTAAGGATGCGCATCCACTTTGACATAAGGGCAAGGCTAACCGCGCCTATACCCACCGCTCAACCTCAATCAGGGTAAATCGGCTGTGAATTTGCCCCGTCTCACGCTCCGCGAGCGTTGAATTGAAGCGGCGGTGTTAATCCACTCTCAGCCAACACAGAGAGTGCATCAACGGTTTCATCACTGAGCTGTGAGGTGTTATCGAGGAAAAAGGAGACTACACATGTATCACATGCGATAGCGGCCATGGTGCAAGTTGAGCAATCAATGATCATGTTCTCAAATGTACAGAGCGTCACTGACAAGAATTCAAGGCACTGAGCAATACTTGGTGGCGTGAGCGTCGTTGCAACTTTGGTAGTTGGCAGCGATGGTTCAACCTCTAAAGAGAGCAGATCAGCGGGTGTGAGTTCACCTGAAGATCGCAAAGCCTTTTTACAACGACGCCGCGAGGTTGATGTGATCATTGTTGGAGGTAATACCGCCCGACAGGAGCCATACAACCGAACCCCGGTCCCGCTCATTGTCATCTCTCGCTCTTTGGTAAATCCAGTACAGGGAAATCACTTAGCCCTTTTTTGGAACTGCTCTCCCGTTAGCGCAATTGAAAAAGCCCGTACCCTGTTTGGCGAGAAAATCTTGATCGAGGGTGGAGTGTCAATGATAAATGAGTTACTCGCTCATTCTTTGATTGATCAGTTGGAGCTGAGCGTCACGCCCGCTTCAGGTGGCGAGGACAAAATAGATATTCAACAACTCTTGTCACATTTTACAACGGTTAAAAAACGAGAGGAATCGGGAACGGTTTTTTACTCAGCACACAATTAAAAGGCTGAGATTATGGATACACCTGTTACTGCTAAAACAATTCCAACATATTGAACTCTGTGTAATCTTTCATGAAGAAACTTAAAGGCTAGCAGCGCTGTTGCAATTGGATACAAAGATCCAAAAACCATAGCAACCGAGACCAAGCCCTTTGTAGTCGCTACTCCCAACAAAAGATTTGCAATAAAATCGGCAGCGCCGATAAATATTAACAGCGGCATCTCCTTCTTTGAAAACCCGCCCGTTGTCTTAAATCTCATAGCTAGTGCAATCGTCACAAAGAAAGTTGCTCCACGCATTGAGACCATTGTCATCAATGCACTTTCCCGCGAACCGATTGAGATAAAGGTGAGGGCTAATCCAAAACCAGCGGCTGCACCTAGGGCCAATAACAATGGCTTTAGCGGCAAACCATTGGAAAGTTCGGGGCCACTTGCACAAAAAACACCTACTAATGCAATTACGATTCCGATCGAGGTGATGGCGGTTAACGCATCTCCGGTGAGTAATGCAAATGCGACCGGTATTACCGCGCTCATAGAGCTAATTGGCGAGACAACACCCATACGTCCCGTTGATAAACCTTCGTATAAACAGGCTAAACCTATGTAACCAAACAATCCGGCAAGGGCTCCGTACAAGAGATATCCATCGAAGCCAAGAGCTTGTCCATGCCAATCTCCGGATACGAGAACAATTAATACACCAACAATCAGTCCAAAGATTTGGGACAAACCAAGAACTGCAAATGGATGGTGTTGTTTACTTATCCGACCCGCGAAGTAATCTGCTGTCCCCCACATCGCACTTGAAATAAGGGCCAACAGTGATGCCATGGGCGCAAGGCTACAGCCCCGCCTCCCAAGAAAAGGTGATACTCATCTTTATCCTAGGAGTGTGGATGCGAATGGTTTTGAAGGTTTAATTGATCACCTACGCACAGTTACACCTCGAGCCGAACTCACTCTGACCGAGGTTCCTGCCCCTCAAAAACTTGCAACCTTTGCCTTTGCATTTTCCGCCGATGTTTCAAATGGGTTAGTTGGGGATCAAGAGGAGGAAATAGCCAATGGCCGTTTTGTACTTTTACATGAACCAGGTGGTCAAGCTACTTGGGATGGCGAGTTTCGTTGTGTCACCTTTGTCAGCGCAGATATAGATCCAATAATGCAGGAGGATCCGCTACTGCCAGAGGTCGGCTGGAGCTGGTTTCTGGAATCTCTCGAAGTGAACGGCTGCACCTACAAATCACCGAGCGGAACAGTTACTCGTGTAACAAGTGCATCCTTTGGAAAACTTTCACCTCGTAATAATGATACCGAAATCGAGATAAGAGCATCATGGACACCTGTTGTAGAAGATCCGAAAGAGATCACCACCCATATTGAGAGTTGGTGTAATTTGATTTCTGAAGTTGCTGGGTTGCCTCCAGTTCCAGAAGGCGTCTCGGCAATCTCTTCTGCGCGCAGGCGTTAGAGATGAGTGAAGAGGTAGTTGCTACTCCTCTGTTGCAACCAGCAGATGGAACACCGCAGGTCATTGATACTGAAACTGCATTCAAAGAGTCGCTGGCAACCTTGTCTCAAGGCTCAGGTCCCTTTGCTGTTGATGCTGAACGTGCATCGGGTTTTCGATATAGCGCAAGGGCGTATTTGATACAGATAAAGCGAAAAGATGGTGGGCTGCATTTAATTGATCCAATTCCATTTGGCCCTGGACATCAATTGTTTTCTGAGCTCAACACATTGCTTAATACCGATGAGGTAATTCTTCACGCCAGCACCCAAGACTTACCCTGCCTGCGTGAACTTGGAATTAACCCGGTCAGACTCTTTGACACTGAATTAGCAGGCAGAATCGCAGGTTTTCCGCGGGTTGGCTTAGGTCCATTACTTGAATCATTAATGGGAGTCTTACTTGCCAAGGAGCACAGCGCTGCGGATTGGTCGGCCCGTCCCTTGCCACAAGAGTGGCTTACCTATGCAGCGTTGGATGTTGAATTGCTCATCGACCTTCGCGATCGCATGTATTCCATATTAGAAGAATCAAAAAAGTTGCCCTGGGCGCTAGAAGAGTTTGCATCCATTTTGAAGGCGCCCCAACCACCGCCTCGTGTAGATCCGTGGCGCAGAACCTCGGGGATGCATAAGATAAAAAGACGAGACCAATTAGCGGTTATAAAATCATTATGGATAGCACGTGATGAGGTTGCAGCACGACAAGACATTGCACCTGGAAAGTTACTGAATGATTCTGCAATCATAGAACTTGCAATTGCGGTACCAACAAATAAGAAAGAGTTTGAAAAAACTTTGCGCCCTCTGGGTCTTCGTGCACGATGGATGGAAAATCTTCAACTGTGGTTAGATTCCATTGCAGCGGCGGTTGCAATGCCCGAGGAACAATGGCCAACAATGCGAACAAACGCTGACACCTTGCCACCCATTAAATTGTGGCGAGACAAGTTTCCAGAAAAATTTGCACCGCTTTCACATGCACGTGCTGCGATTGAATCAATCGCACAAGAAAATCAGATTCCAGTTGAGAATTTGATTACCCCAGAACATGTTCGTCGCTTGTGTTGGAAGCCTCCGGCCGGAGCAACGACAACCTTGTCGATTCCAGAGGTTGAAAAGGGGCTAGCCGAGCTCGGGGCCCGCCAATGGCAGATCCAATTGGTCGCTCCTGCGCTGGCGGCGGCCCTGCTTGAGCGTGAACCCCTGCCCGTTGAAGTGGTCGAAAACACCCCAGAAGAGAGCTGAATTACGCAACATAAGAGTTGCGTAATTCCCAAACACCCCCTAGATTTTCTCTCATGCTAAGTACCTTCATCATCGCCCTACGCGAAGGCCTAGAGGCGGCTTTAATCGTTGGAATTCTCGTTGCGTATATCGTCAAGACAAAGCGCCACGGGTATTTAAAGCCACTATGGAGCGGTGTGGCTATTGCGGTGATTGCCAGCATCGCATTAGGTGCATTCCTGACCTTGACCTCTGTCTCTTTGAGCGAGCGCGGCCAGGAGCTATTTGCTGGTGTGACCTCATTTATCGCAGTCGCCTTGGTGACATGGATGGTTTTCTGGATGAAGCGCACAGCTCGTCACTTAAAGGGTGAGCTAGAAGGAAAGGTTGAAGCGGCGGCAACAGTTGGACCTATCGCAATCGCAGCTGCTGCATTTTTCGCAGTTATCCGTGAAGGTCTAGAAACCTCTTTATTTGTGTATACAAACTTCCAAACTGTCCAAGATGTCGCTAGCCCTACAGCCGGCCTCGTGTTGGGCTTTGCAGTGTCAATTACCCTCGGATTCTTGATCTATAAGAGTGCAATCAAGCTCAACCTTGCAAAGTTTTTCCAGTACTCAGGTGTTGCATTGATCATCGTTGCAGCAGGAGTTTTGTCCTACGGTATCCATGAGTTCCAAGAGCTGGGCTACCTGCCAGGTCCTGATGCCTACGTGTGGGATGTGACCTCATTTATCGCCAAGGATTCAATCCTCGGTGCCTCGCTCTCAGGAACTATTGGCTTTGACACGACAACCTCATGGCTGCAACTTGGAGTCTGGGTTCTCTACCTCGGTGCGGTTTTGGTCCCTTATCTAGCTAAGCCGAAGGTCACAGCGAAGGCGTAAGTAGGTACTGTTACAAACCCTTACTCGCGAGTAACATTTGGCTCATACCTAACAAAGGATGAACCATGTCTCGCACCGTAGTTCTCGTTGATGCTGTTCGTACCCCATTTGGAAAGGCTGGCGGCATTTACGCCGGAACCCGTGCAGATGATTTGATGGTCCGCGCAATTCGTGGTCTCTTAGAACGAAATCCTGCAATTGATCCCACCGCTATAGAAGATGTTGCCATCGCTGCTGCAACACAAACCGGTGATCAGGGAATGAACATTGGACGCAGCGCAGCTTTGTTATCAGGTTTACCCAACACCGTTCCGGGTTATTCAATTGATCGTTGGTGCGCAGGTGCACTAACTGCCGTTACAACCATTGCAGGTGCGATTGCAATGGGTACAAATGAGATCGCTATTGCCGGTGGTGTTGAACATATGGGCAACCATCCAATGGGTGAAGGTATGGATCCAAATCCACGGTACTTAGCAGAGCGGATCGTTGAACAGGATGCTCTTGCAATGGGAGCAACAGCAGAGCGGCTACATGATCGCTTTCCACAGTTAACTAAAGAGCGCGCAGATCGTTACGCGATGAATTCGCAACTTAAAACTGCCAAGGCATATGCAGATGGAAAGATTCAAAGAGATTTAATTCCAACTGCAGCACGTAGTGCAGAGCTTGGTTGGACAGTTGCTACAGCTGATGAAGCACCTCGCCCACAGACAACGATGGAGGGACTTGCAGGGCTGAAGACTCCATTTCGTCCCGCAGGTCGCGTGACACCAGGAAACTCATCTGGTCTCAATGATGGTGCAACAGCTGCGTTGCTAGCTAGTGAAGAAAAAGCCCTTGAACTTGGATTATCAATTAAGGCAAAGCTGGTTACCTACGCCTTTGCTGGTGTTGAGCCAGAGATCATGGGCTATGGACCAGTGCCATCAACTATTAAAGCGCTTAAGCAGGCAGGCCTAACCATCGAAGACATCGGTGCCTTTGAAATCAATGAAGCTTTTGCTGTTCAAGTAATTGCCTTCTTAGATCACTTTGGAATTGCCGATGATGATCCTCGAGTAAATCCATATGGCGGTGCAATTGCTGTCGGTCACCCACTTGCATCATCAGGTGTTCGTTTAATACTCAACCTTGCTCGCACCTTCGAAGCACACCCAGAGGTGCGTTATGGAATTACAACAATGTGTATCGGTTTAGGCATGGGTGGAACTGTTATCTGGGAAAACCCTCACTTCAAGGGAGCAAAGTAATCATGAGCGCAGATATCACTCTTCCAGCTGGTGCGCCTGAAGAGGTTGTCACCAATGCCTTAGTTCGCGATATTGATCTTGCCGCCTTTGGTGGCAAAGGATCGATGGCCTTAATTACTTTGGACAATGGACATGACCACAACCGTCCCAATACCTTTGGACCACAATCTGTAAAAGCACTCGATGCAGCGATTACAGATGCGATCGCACGCAAACCGGCAGCGATTGCAATTACAGGCAAGCCATTTATCTTTGCCGCAGGTGCTGATCTTTCAGCGCTTTCATTTTTGAGTGAACGCAGCCAATCATTGGCAATTGGAAAGTTAGGTCATGATGTATTTCGCCGGCTAGGTGAAAGTTCTATTCCTACCTTTGCTTTTATTAATGGTCTTGCCCTTGGCGGTGGTCTTGAAGTTGGACTTCACTGTCACTACCGCACAGTCGCATCAACTGCATTTACCGCACTGCCAGAGGTTTTTCTTGGTCTAGTTCCGGGCTGGGGCGGGGCGACAATCCTGCCGAAGTTAATTGGGCCGGAGCGTGCAGTTCAGGTAATCATTCTCAACGCTTTAAACAACAACACAATGATGAAGGCAAAGGATGCTCTGAAACTTGGCGTTGTCGATGCGATGTTTGAGCCAGCGGATTTCTTAGAACGCTCTATTGGCTTTGCCGTTAATGTTTTAAATGGAACCAATAAGATCGAGCGCGCTGATTACAGCAACGATCCTGCGTGGGAAAGTGCTCTAGCTACAGGAAAGGCGGCTGCACTCAAGAAGTACGGCGGTGCGCAAATCGCAGCACCTACGAAAGCGCTAGAGCTTATTGCAGCGGCTCGAACAAACACATTAGGTGAAGGTTTTGATGCTGAGGATCAGGTACTTGCTGATTTAACAATGTCTGATCCCCTACGCGCCTCCTTGTATGCATTTAATTTGATTCAGAAGAAGCGCAAGAAGGTTGAGGGTGCACCAAAACCCGCACTTGCTCGTAAGGTAACCAAAGTTGGTGTTGTTGGTGCGGGATTGATGGCCTCACAGTTGGCTCTGCTCATGGTGCGCAACCTTAAGTGTCCTGTTGTGATGACAGATATTGATCAAGCCCGTGCTGATAAGGGTGTTGCGTGGGTGCACAATGAACTCGCAAAGCTAGTTGAGAAGAAGAAAATGAGTCCAGAATCTGCTGGGCGATTATCACTTCTAGTCTCTGGTTCTGCCGATCAATCAGTATTTGCTGGATGCGACTTTGTCATCGAAGCAATCTTTGAGGAGCTTTCGCTCAAGCAAGAGTTATTTAAGAAGCTCGAGACCATCATTTCTCCTGAATGTGTTCTAGCAACAAACACCTCTTCCCTTTCAGTTGAGCGTATGACTGAAGGATTAAAAAATCCAGAGCGCGTCATTGGCTTCCACTTCTTTAATCCAGTTGCAGTTATGCCGTTATTAGAAGTTGCCCGCACATCAACAACTGATGATGCGACAACTGCCACTGCTATTGCTGTCGGCAAAGAGCTCAAGAAGACAATGATTATTTGCAAGGATGCACCTGGCTTTGTCGTCAATCGCTTGCTGACTCGTTTCATGGGTGAAGTCACCGATGCAGTTGATGAAGGAACATCTCCTGCTATTGCCGATGCGGCAATGATGGAGATCGGCTTTCCCATGTCTCCATTCCAATTGTTAGATCTTGTAGGTCCTGGTGTTGCGCTACATGTGTCAGAGACCTTGCACAAAAACCTCGGAGCTCGTTACCGAATCTCCCCCACTATGCAGCGCATGGTTAAAGAGGGGGTTCGTAACTTCTACATAAAAGGTGAAGATGGATCAGTCGGTGCAAACCCGGCAGCACTTGCTCTGATCGAAAAGGGTTCAACTCCATCTACCGCCGAGCAGGTTCGTGCGCGTGCACTGAAGGCGTTAGCTGAGGAAGCTCGCATGATGTTGGATGAAGGCGTTGTAACAACGGCGGCGGAGATTGATCTGTGTATGTTGATGGGCGCTGGATGGCCGATGCACTTAGGGGGAATCCTGCCCTATCTAGATCGCGAAGGAATTAGCCAGTCGGTAACCGGGAAACGTTTCCATGAAAAGGGAGTTGCCTCCCTTCCTGCTTAAAAGCTAAAACACTTACAGGAGTGAACGCAGTACATATTGCATGATTCCACCATGGCGGTAGTAATCAGCCTCGCCTGGTGTATCGATGCGAAGCTTTGCAGTAAATGTTTTGTCTCCGGCGGTAACGGTGAGCTCCTTTGGAATCCCGCCATTATTGAGCGCGGTGATTCCGGTAATGGAGTAAATCTCTGTTCCATCTAGACCAAGTGATGCAGCGGTTTGGCCATCTATGAATTGCAATGGGAGAACACCCATTCCAATTAAGTTAGAACGGTGAATACGTTCAAAACTCTCAGCGATTACCGCTCGAACTCCGAGTAATGCAGTTCCCTTAGCGGCCCAGTCACGTGATGACCCTGATCCATACTCTTTGCCCGCAAGAATTACTAGTGGAACTCCAGCTGCTTGGTATGCAACTGATGCATCGTAAATAGTTGTTTGCTCACCATTAGCCAGGAAGTTTCGTGTAAATCCACCTTCGACGCCATTGAGCAACAGGTTCTTTAAACGAATATTTGCAAATGTTCCTCTAATCATTACCTCGTGATTTCCACGACGGGATCCATACGAGTTGAAATCTGCTCTTTCAATTCCATGTTCTGCTAAGTATTTTCCTGCTGGGGAATCAGCTTTGATGTTTCCAGCTGGAGAAATGTGGTCAGTTGTAACTGAATCACCAAGAACTGCCAAGACGCGAGCACCTGAAATATCTGTTACAGGGGTGGGGTTCTTAGGCATTCCTTCAAAGTAAGGCGGCTTACGAACGTAGGTTGATTTGGCATCCCACTCAAAGACCTTACCCGTTGGGGTTGCAAGGGACTTCCAGCGATGATCACCTTCAAAAACAGTTGCATAATCCTTTGTAAACATCTCAGATGAGATTGATGAATCAATAACAGCTTGAATCTCTTGCGGTGATGGCCAGATGTCCTTGAGGAATACATCATTTCCAGATGTGTCCTTTCCAAGTGAATCTGTCTCAAAATCATGATCCATAGTGCCTGCAATTGCATATGCAACAACCAAAGGTGGCGAAGCTAGGTAATTCATCTTCACATCTGGGCTAATACGTCCCTCAAAGTTTCGGTTTCCAGAAAGAACCGCTGTAACAGCAAGATCTGCTTCATTTACCGCTTTGCTGATTTCGATAGGAAGTGGTCCTGAGTTACCGATACATGTAACACAACCATAACCAACAAGGTTAAAGCCCAGCGCCTCCATGTACTTAGTGAGATCTGCGCGATCGTAATAATCTGTAACAACCTTTGATCCTGGGGCCAGCGTTGTTTTTACCCAAGGCTTTGATTTCAAACCCTTCTCAACCGCCTTTTTAGCCAGCAAAGCCGCACCGATCATGACAGATGGGTTTGAGGTATTTGTACATGATGTGATTGAAGCGATTACAACATCGCCATTTTTAACACGAGTTGAACCTGCTGCAACCTCATTTTTTTGAGTCTTTTCTCCAAAGTAAGTTGGAAGGATTTTTTCAAATGCGCTCTTTGAATCGCTCAACGAAATGCGATCCTGTGGGCGCTTTGGTCCGGAAATAGATGGAACAACAGTTGAAAGATCTAGCTCTACAACTTGTGAGAAACGTGGCTCCGCAGCTGGGTCATGCCACATTCCTTGAGCCTTTGCGTACTTTTCAACCAATGCAACTTGATCATCTGTGCGACCAGTCAGGCGCAGGTAGCGAAGAGTTTCTTCATCGATTGGGAAGATCGCACATGTTGACCCGTACTCGGGGCTCATGTTTCCGATTGTTGTTCGGTTAGCCATGGGAACAGAGGTAACTCCTGGGCCGAAGAACTCGACAAACTTACCTACAACGCCGACCTTGCGCAGAATCTCAGTAATAGTAAGTGCCATATCTGTAGCGGTTGTTCCTAGTGGAAGCTCACCAGTTAACTTGAACCCGACAACTCGTGGAATCAACATCGATACCGGCTGTCCCAGTAGCGCAGCCTCTGCCTCAATACCTCCCACACCCCAGCCAAGGACTCCCAGTCCGTTGACCATGGTTGTGTGTGAATCTGTTCCCACAACAGTATCTGGGTATGCACGTAGAGTTCCATCAACTGTTCGTGTCATAACCACACGAGCCAGGTACTCGATGTTTACTTGGTGAACAATTCCTGTTCCGGGTGGAACTACCTTGAACTCATCAAATGCGGTCTGGCCCCAACGCAAGAAACGGTAGCGCTCTTGATTGCGCTCGTATTCAATATCTGTGTTTTGCTCAAATGAATCCTTAGTTCCAAACTTATCTGCGATTACTGAGTGATCGATGACAAGTTCAGCTGGTGCAAGCGGGTTCACCTTTGAAGGATCTCCCCCAAGATCAACGATCGCTTCGCGCATCGTTGCAAGATCTACAACACATGGAACTCCGGTGAAATCCTGCATGATTACGCGAGCAGGCGTAAATTGAATCTCTGTATCTGGCTCAATTGATGGGTCCCATCCAGCAAGGGCCTTGATGTGATTAACGGTGATATTCGCGCCATCTTCGGTGCGCAATAGGTTTTCCAGCAGTACCTTCAAGCTATAAGGAAGGTTAGATGCGCCATCAATCTGCGAGATGTCAAATATCTCAAAACTCTTACCCGCAACTTCTAATTTCTTCTTTGCGTTGAAAGAGTTTTTACTCATTATCTGCCTTTCGTCGATGCACTTGACCAGCGCTCAAGATACCTCAGCACGCTCGTAGAGGGCAACACATTCAATGTGATGTGTCATAGGAAAGAGATCAAAAGCACGTAAAGCGGCCAGTGAATAACTGTGATCTTCAAGATAGGCGGTATCTCTGGCTAAAGCAGCTGGATCACATGCCACGTACACAATTGCTCGAGGTTTTAATCTGGTAATTAGCGAAATGACTTCCTTGCCCGCACCTTCACGTGGTGGATCAAGTACGACAACATCTGCAGTAGATACTCGAGGCAGATGTTTGGCGACATCACCAGTTGCAATAGTTATATTTTTAAATGCAGAGAAATTTCGACGCGCATCCTCCGTCGCTACTTTGCTACCTTCAATCAAATCTACTTGACCATTGTCTCCGACAACATCAATCATGGCGGCGGTAAAGAGACCCACACCACCGTAGAGATCTAATACATGCTCCCCCGGCTGCAATTGTGCAAAATCAAGAACAGCTGCGGTTAAAACTTCAGGAGCTTTGATATGGCTCTGCCAAAATGATTCATGGCTTACTTCAAGTGTTTTTCCAGCGACAACCTCATGCAAAACCGCCGGCCCTTCGGTAAGTCTGGCTTTTACCTCGTCATGAGTTGGGGCTAGAGCAATACTTCTTTCTCCTAAATTGGAGGCACTTATCTCGACGCGAAGATCTTCCTTAAACTTTCGGGAGGAAATCTCCGAAAAATTCATACCTTCTACACAGATTAAGCAATTGTCTACCGCTTCGATGGAGTGAGATCGTGATTTATAGAAACCTAACTTTCCACTGCCATTGGTTGTGGCAATAGCCCGAGTTCTCCACCCTAGAGGACTTCCAATATCTTCAACTTCAACACTTATTTCCTTCTTTGCAATTCTTGAGAATTGCTCGGTGATGACATGTGACTTCAGGGTCCGTTGATGGGCGGTGTTTATGTGTTGGAAATCGCACCCGCCACAACCTGTGCGATGGGAATATTTACATGGCGGCTCTACTCTAAATTGCGAAGGTTCAATTACGCCTACAACATCGGCGCGAATAAAGGAGGAACCAGTACTTGTAATTTCAATGATGCATTTTTCACCAGGGATTGCATGGCGAACGAAAATTACAGCCCCTTCGTGACGGGCGATGAAATGTCCGCCGTGTGCCACTTTTTCAATAGTGAGTTCGATTAAATCACCGATTTTTAGGGCTGAACTCTTGTTTGATGCCATGGAAGGAAGTTTATGGGTGTAAGTTACATCCTGTGAACGTAGTCATCATGGGTTGCGGTCGAGTTGGATCATCACTGGCCACAGAGCTCGAAGCCGCAGGACATACAGTTTCCGTCATTGACCAGGCCCGCGAAGCATTTCGTCGCTTAGGCCCAAACTTCAAAGGACGTACAGTTACAGGAGTTGGCTTTGATCGAGACACACTTCTTGAGGCTGGTATCCAAGAAGCCGATGCATTTGCGGCTGTAAGTAATGGCGACAACTCAAACATTTTGGCGGCACGTGTTGCTCGCGAAACATATGGCGTACAAAATGTTGTCGCCCGAATTTATGATCCAGGTCGTGCAGAAATTTACCAACGCTTAGGTATTCCAACGGTTGCGACTGTTTTATGGGCAACTGATCAAATTCTGCGTCGACTAGTTCCGGAAGGCTCTCGCTCCGAATGGCGAGATGCAACAGGAATGGTTCAGTTGTGCGAAGTCCATCCGCACCAGGATTGGTATGGACGCCCAATTCTTCTGATCGATGACTTAACACCTGCACGTGTCGCATTTATTACTAGACTCGGAGAAGGACAAATCCCCGATGAGCACACCGTCTTGCAGCAAGGTGACTTAATCCATGTCATGGTCTCTGATACTGATTTAGCTCGCACTGAAGAAATCCTTGCAAGTACCCCGGAAGGTGAACGTGCATGAGAATTGCAATCGCAGGTGCTGGAAATGTGGGTAGAGCCATCGCTCGCGAACTTCTAGATAATGGTCATCAAGTTCTATTAATCGATAAGGATCCAAAGGCGCTTAAACTTGAAAGTGTCCCTGATGCAGAGTGGCTCATGGCCGATGCCTGCGAAATCACCGCACTTGATAACGCTCATCTCAATAATTGCCAGGTTTTAGTTGCGGCAACCGGTGATGACAAGGCAAACCTAGTGACCTCACTTCTAGGAAAGACTGAGTACGGTGTTCCGCGTGTGGTTGCACGTATCAATCACCCAAAGAATGAATGGTTATTTGATTCATCGTGGGGTGTAGATGTTGCGGTTTCAACTCCACGAATCATTGCCGCACTTGTTGAAGAGGCGGTTAGCGTCGGCGATGTCGTACGACTCTTCTCATTTAAAAAAGGCCAAGCAAATCTTGTAGAACTCACCCTTCCAGATGGCTCTGCATGTATTGGCAAGACCGTTGAGGAGATTGAACTTCCTGAAAATGCCGTTTTGGCTGCAATTGTTCGAGATGGAAGGGTAATAACCGCAAAGGCTCACGATGTATTTGCTGCTGGGGATGAACTTCTCTTTGTTGCATCTGCTGATGCTGAAGCACTGATTAAGTCTTGCTTTATCTCTTAATCATTTACTTTTACAGCAGGTGGACCGGATTTAATCACTAACCAGGTTCCATATGCTGCTGCAAAAAACAATGGATACCCCATCGCTAAGTTCACAGTTCCCAGCAGATTAACATTGCCGCTCTTGTAAATTGGGTATTGAACTGCAATACGAGAAAAGAACATCACAACCCAAATCCAACTGGCTTTAACATACATTCGCTTACGAGCAGGGTTATTGCGCCAGGTAAAGTTCTCACCAAGTAGTGGTCCTAATACGACACCTAAAATTGGCCATCCCACTAGGTTTGCGATCAGATAAACAGTTCCGTAACCCAGATTTGTGAGCAACTTTGGGATGTAGAAATCTGATGCATTTCCACTCTTATTTGCAAAGTAGGCACATATCAAGACACCGATTACTCCAGAAACAGAGTGTTGGATAGTGTCCTTCTTAATCAATCTAAAAATCGCAAGTATCAATGAAAGGGCCAAAGCCGACATGATAGCTGTGTTTACCTCTTTTGAAATGTTGAAGACAATAAGAAAAATGATTGAAGGAACACCAGAATCTATGAGGCCCTTTTTTCCACCTAAGGCATTAACTACCTTGTCACGATCCTCATTATGTTGACTCATGAACGTCCCGTCGATCCAAAGCCACCCGTACCTCGACCAGAACCTGGCAAATCCCGCACTTCAACAAACTCTGCTTGCTCAACCTTTTGAATAACAAGTTGTGCGATTCGATCCCCTTTTTTAAAGGTAATTGACTCGTGTGCATCATGATTAATCATGATGCATTGAAGCTCGCCCCTAAATCCTGCATCTACTGTTCCTGGGGCGTTCACCATAGTTACGCCATGTTTAATCGCCAAACCAGAGCGAGGATGCACAAAGGCGGCGTAACCATCTGGTAACGCTATCGAAATTCCAGTGGGAACGAGAGCTCTCTCCCCTGGCTTTAGGGTGATATCTATGCGCGAGACAATGTCGGCACCGGCATCGCCTCCCTTTGCATAAGTTGGCAATGGAATCGAATCATCGAGACGAGTAATCAGTACCTGAAGATTTTTCATGCTCAAGGATTAACCTCAAAGGTTGGATCTACAAAGGCCATGAGTTCAGGAGTTTTTGCAATCTGTTCTAAATACTCCTTGGGTGCATTATTCATAAAGTGATCCATTGGTACAGTAATAAAGAGCGCAGCAGCCCTTACCGCAATCTCTCCATCTATTGAGTTCAATCGGCCAATAGCAGATGTGTAAACCTTGCGATTGACTTGTCCAGTTATCTCTGCGGTGATATGCAAAGTAGATCCAATTGGAACTGGTTTTATGAAATCTGTTTCTAGCCGTCCAGTGACAGCAGGTGCGCGAAGTAACCACATCAACTTTCCTAAAGCTTCATCAAAAGCTAAAGATAAGAGACCTCCGTGGGCTAGACCAGGAGCACCTTGATGATTTTCGTTAACGGTGAACTCAGCGGTGATGTCAAGACCTGCACCTGCATAAGCAACTAAGTGCAAACCTGTTGGATGCAGATCACCACAGCCAAAGCAGTGGCCAAAATGAGATGGGATTTTGCTTCCGACAATGGGAGCTAATGGATGGCGCTTCGGAATCGACGCTCCCTCAGGTGCTGTCGTACTTGGAATACGTGCCATACCCGAACTTTACTCCTTAGATATCCGATACGGTAATCCTATGCCAGAAAAAGGTGTGAGATATAAAGAAGTGATCCGTGCACCACTGTGGCTAATCGCCTTTGTGTACTTTTTGATTCTCTCTTTAGTCATGTCGATTTGGGCCGCTCTGGGAAATACACCTGCACTTGTTAGTTTAGGCCTACTGAGTATCTGGGTAGTTGTAGTGTATTTTAAAACCGCATTGACGATCGAGGTTGATGAAAATGTACTTCGAGTAGGCGCTGCACGAATCGAACACACCTATATAGGCGATGTAATCGCTTTGACACCGATTGAAATGAAATCCATCAGAACTCGAGAAGCTGATGCATCTGCGTACTTAGCGATTCGTTTTTGGTCGAGCAAAGGCCTCAAACTCCAGATTTCAGACCCAAGAGACCCAACGCCTTACTGGCTCATTACAAGTAATAATGCTAAAGAATTAATTAAGGCTCTTAAAGCTTAATTACACTCTTTGCAGACAGCTTTAGCGCCTTCGCCCTTGGCTAATTGGGTGATGTGGTGAACCAAGAAGCATCGAGAACATGTGAACTCATCAACCTGCTTTGGTACAACTCTCACTGCTAGCTCTTCACCTGAAAGATCTGCACCTGGAAGTTCTAAGTTTTCTGCAGCTTCTGCTTCATCAACATCGATTTGTCCGGATTGAGCATCAACACGTTTGGCCTTGAGTTCTTCTAATGACTCCTCATGAAGTTCTTCATCAGTCTTTCTGGGTGTGTCGTAATCTGTTGCCATTGCTCTCACCGCCTTTAGTATCTCGACCTTAACTCTTCAAATTGAGCTTGCGGGCGCATCATGGCGCACTTCAAGCCTTCCATGCTCTATAACACTCGGCGTGTCGGGGTTATTCCCCACTCATTGCTGAGATTTTTCGATCCCCAGAGCCTTTTCAATTCTCTGCGACAAACCACCATCTACACGGGCGTGAATTGAGGTTCCCTCTGAGATGTACTGCTCAGAGAAGATCTCACCCCGTTCATGAATCGCATGGACTAAATCTCCCCTGTCATAGGGGATCACAACATTTATTTCTACAGATGGTCGCGGTAAAGAGTTTTCGATCGCATGCAACAAACCTTCAATTCCAAAACCTGTTCTTACCGAAAATGCATAGCTATTCGGTTCCTTCCGCAAAATCTCCATGACAATGTGTGGGTCTGCAACATCAACCTTATTAATTGCAATGATCTCTGGAATGTCTTTACCACCAATTTCATCGATGACTGAACGTACAGCTCGAATCTGTTCAAATGGATCAGGATGAGAGCCATCTACAACATGCACAATCAAATCAGATTCAGAAACCTCTTCTAGTGTTGATTTAAAGGCATCTATCAACTGATGGGGTAAGTGCCGCACAAAACCTACGGTGTCGCTGAGTGTGTAAATTCTTCCATCGCTGGTCTGCGTCTTTCGTACCGTCGGATCCAGAGTCGCAAAGAGTGCGTTTTCTACAAGTACACCGGCATCAGTTAACTTATTGAGCAATGAGGACTTTCCAGCATTTGTGTATCCAGCGATTGCTACAGATGGAATATTAAATTTGCGTCTTTCCTGACGTTTGGTATCACGAGATACCTTCATCTCGGCAATTTCGCGGCGAAGTTTGGCCATCTTGTCTCTAATACGACGACGATCGGTTTCTATCTTTGTTTCACCTGGTCCACGTCCACCAATACCTGCACCACCTGCAGCGCGACCGCCAACCTGACGTGATAAAGAATCACCCCAACCCCGAAGACGAGGAAGTAAATATGCAATTTGCGCCAATTCGACCTGCGCCTTACCCTCCTTGCTTTTTGCATGCTGAGCGAAGATATCCAAAATCAATGCGGTTCGATCAACAACTTTAACCTTTAACTTATCTTCCAGCTGGCGAAGTTGAGACGGTGATAATTCACCATCGCACACAACTGTGTCAGCTCCGGTAGACATTACAACCTGCTTGAGTTCAATGACCTTTCCCGAACCAATGTATGTTGCTGGATCAGGTTTATCTCTACGTTGGATCAATCCTTCTAGCACTTCAGATCCGGCAGTTTCTGCCAGCGCTTTGAGCTCTGATAGAGAGTTTTCAGCATCTTTAATTGTGCCTTCTGTCCAAACGCCAACTAGCACAACTCGCTCAAGTTGAAGCTGGCGATATTCAGCCTCAGAAATATCTTGAAGCTGGGTAGAAAAACCCTGAACACGACGAAGGGCATGACGTTCTGATAACTCCTCAGATTGATCACTTTGCTGATTTCTCTCGCTGGCATCAAATTCAGCTGCAACTCGAGTACTTTCCTGAAGCAATCTTTCAAACTCTAAATCAAAATCCTTACTCAAGCAGGAACCTCGAGATGTCAACATCTCTAATCAGGAGTGCAGGTCCAGTTAAGGTTGCATTTGAGTGTTCATCAATTGAAACTTCAAGCCGTCCTCCCGGCGGATTTATAATCCATGTAGCCGGAAGTTTCCCCTTAGTGTGCAGAGTTGCCGCAAGTGCGACAGCGCATGTTCCGGTTCCACAGGAACGAGTTTCACCTGAACCTCGTTCATAAACACGCATTTGAATTGAGTTGTCATCATTTATCTTCACAAACTCTACGTTGACACCCTCCGGGTATGAATCTCGGGGACGAACAACCGGCGGCTGGCTGAGCGCACCAATTTCATCCATCTCATTTACAAAAACAACTGCGTGCGGATTTCCAACGCTAATGTTATATCCATTCCAAATGTGTCCGTTGGTAGCTGCAGTAATTGCTTCACCTTCATCAGTAACCTGTCCCATGTTGACTGAGATGTCATCTGTTAAAGGAACTCGCAAATGCTTCACACCATCTCGAGTATTAATCGCAAAAATACCCTCTGGTTGATACCCGCGTTCCACAAGATAACGTGCCATAACGCGAATGCCATTTCCACACATTTCAGCGAGCGAGCCATCTGCGTTTCGGTAATCCATAAACCATTTGCCATCACGTTTGATCATGCGGATCAAACCATCTGCGCCAACACCTGATTCTCTATTACAAATGGCTGCGGTCTGAGCTGTAGTAATCGAATGCTCATCATGAGGATCGAAAACAAGCACAAAATCATTTTCGGTTCCGTGGCCGTATGTTGCGATCATTGAGCCTAGTTTATCGATTCAAGGATGCGCTCGAGGGCATTTTGTGTTGGTGAAATCCATGTAATGCGTTCATCACGAGAAAACCAGGTTTCCTGGCGACGGGCATATTGACGGGTTGCACGTTTTGTCTCTTCCTGTGCCTCCTCCTGAGAAACTTTGCCTTCAATCTGTGCGATTACTTGCGCATACCCCAAAGCTCGTTGAGCGGTTGTTCCGCGCATGATTCCGGCGGCTAACAATTTTTCAGCCTCTTGTACTAATCCCTTTTCCCACATGTGTTCGACCCTTGCCGAGATTTTCTCGGACAAAGTGTCTCGATCCATTACTAAGCCAAACTGCTTGGCATTTGGATACCTTGAACTCTCTTCACGTGGAAGATTTGCGGTAAATGGCTTACCTGTTATTTTGATGACTTCTAATGCGCGGATAACGCGTCGTGAGTTAGCTTTATCAATTGCAAGAGCTGCAGCGGGGTCTAACTCTTCAAGCCTGTCAAACAAAGGTGCTATTCCCTTAGTGGCAAACTCCAGCTCTAATTCAGCTCGTACAACAGGATCTGTATCAGGAAAATTGAGTTCATCCAGTATCGCTTTGATATACAACCCGGTACCACCAACGATGATGGCATCTTTATCTCGGGCGTGAATATCTGAAATCACCGCACGTGCATTTCCCTGATACCAAGCAACGTTGGCATCTTCTGTAACTTCAAGCAAATCCATCATGTGATGTGGAATTCCTTGGCGTTCTTCAATAGTTGCCTTAGCCGTACCGATGTCCATCCCTCGATAGAGCTGCATTGAATCAGCGTTGATAATTTCGGCGCTAATCTCTTTTGCCAGTTGAACTGCAAGCGCACTCTTACCAGTTGCGGTGGCACCACAAATGACAATTAATCTCATCGCTTGACCGTTGGGATACCAAGCAGTGTGGCAGCAGTTCCTGGGGTTTCAGCTCGTTCTTGATGGGCTTGTGATCCCCTAGTTTGGCGAACCGATAGTGGCTCACCAATCAAGTAATGTGCTGAGGCTTCGAATATTGAGACTTCAACTTCATCACCGGGACGCGCAACAAATTTATTGTCGAAGTGAACTAATCTGAAATCTTCACTGCGACCTGTCAATCGTTCTTGTGCTTCATCGCGGCGACCCTCGTAATCGCCTACCAAGACTTTGTGCGTTGTCCCAATCGCCTCTTGATTAACTGACAAAGAGATCGCCTGTTGATGATTGTGCAAACGTGTATAACGTTCACCCACAACATCTGCTGGGACTTGATCGGACATAGCTGCAGCAGGAGTGCCAGGTCGCTTTGAATATTGATATGTGTATGCAGCAGTAAAACGTGCCATGGTGCACAGATCCAAAGTTGCTTGGAAATCCTCTTCTGTTTCACCCGGAAAGCCCACAATGATGTCTGTTGTAATTGCCGCGTGTGGGATCGACTTACGCACACCATCCAAAATTCCTAAATATCGATCGGTTCGATATGAGCGGCGCATCTGCTGCAGAATTCGATCAGAACCTGATTGCAACGGCATGTGCAGATGAGGCATTACATTATGCGTCTGCGCCATCGCTTCAATTACATCATCGGTAAAATCTCGTGGGTGAGGTGACATAAATCGAACTCGTTCAAGACCATCTATCTCACCACATTTGCGAAGCAGTTTGGCAAAAGCCTGACGATCTCCAAAATCAACACCATATGCATTTACATTTTGCCCCAGCAAAGTAATCTCGATTACACCTTGATCGACAAGGGCTTTAACCTCGGACAAAATGTCAGCCTCTTTGCGATCTTTTTCAATTCCGCGTAGAGCTGGGACGATGCAAAAAGTACATGTGTTATTGCAACCAACTGAAACCGAAACCCATGAAGAAAAAGCGGATAAGCGGCGGGCCGGAAGGGTTGATGGAAAATGTTCGAGTGCTTCTAGGATTTCGATCTGTGATTCTTCCTCTACGCGTGCACGCTCTAGCAATATAGGTAAGGAGCCAACGTTGTGAGTGCCAAAAACTACATCTACATATGGTGCCTTCTTCAAAATCGTTGCCTGATCTTTTTGTGCTAGGCAGCCACCGACCGCGATTTGCATATGTGGATTAGCCTTCTTGATCGGAGCAAGAAAGCTCAAATTTCCGTACAACTTGTTATCTGCGTTTTCCCGAACTGCGCAGGTATTGAACACAACAATATCTGCCTGTTCACCTTCTGCTACTGGTATGAAACCAGCCTCATCCAACAGTCCTGCGATTCTCTCAGAGTCATGGACATTCATTTGGCAGCCGTATGTCTCGACTGTGTAAGTACGACTCATAGAGGCTGTATTAAATACTCTAAAGTTGAACGATCTACTATCAGCATCTGATGGTTCTTCAAATGGTTCCAATCCCCATTACCCCAACCAGTTGATGCAACAACGAAGTCATTACCACGCTTGGTAAAGCGAAGCTCATAATGATCAGGACCACTCCACTCGGTTTGGTTCTCCTCATTAAACTCACACACTGCAATTAAAGTATCTGGGGTCTGAACCATAATGTTGAGGGCTGAGTAATCTGCAATTGCTCGAATTGAATTTACTGTGGTGCGAACACCTTCAACTAAGCCGTGCTTATCAACCGCCGATAAAACTGCGTAGAAGAAACGCTCACTATCTGTAGTGCCCTGAATAAATCCTTTGTATTTGTCATCAATAAATTGTTCGGCAGTGTTTCCTGGTCGAATAGTTCCGTTGTGCATAAAAGTTGTCGTGCCATGAGTGAAGGGATGATTATTATCAATATTGATAGTAATTCCTTTTGATGCAAGGCGAAGATGAAGAAGTGCTCCATCTGTCAATACAGATGAGGCGGATTGATTGAGCTCTGGGCTTTCTGCTGCTGGCTTAAGATCCTTGAGAATGGTGCCATCGTGAGCCATTCCCCAACCATCTTTGTGCTCGACAGAGAGGGCCACAAATTTGTCAAAATCTGCACCTACGACATCATAAAAACTCTTACGTTCAAGGGATGTAAAGGCCAGCAATCTACACATGGTGTAACTCTACTTGATGGCTAGAGATTCTTCTTAGCACGCTCTGCAGCTTGGGCCGCACGCCATTTAGCAATTTCACCATGATTTCCGCTGAGTAAAATGGCGGGCACTTCGAGATCTCGCCACACAGAAGGCTTTGTGAAATTTGGATACTCCAGATATCCCTCTTCATTATGCGATTCCTCTGCTAATGATTCAGGATTTCCTAAAACACCCGGGATTAATCGTGTAATCGCTTCAATCATGACAAGAGATGCAGCTTCTCCGCCACCCAAAACATAATCTCCGATTGAAACTTCGTGGACTCTGAAATTTTTTGACTCATAATGCTGGCGCACGCGATCATCAATACCCTCGTACCGTCCACACGCAAAAACGAGATGGGCTGACTTGGCAAACTTTGCAGCCATTGGTTGATTAAATCTCTTTCCAGCAGGGGTCAAAATAATCAATTCTGTTTGCGCACTCATTATTGGATCCAGCGCTTTGCCCCATACCTCTGCAAGCATCACCATTCCAGCACCACCTCCGTAAGGGGTGTCGTCTACTGTGTTGTGGTTATCTGTTGAGAATGCACGAAGATCATGAATTCCAAACTCAACTAATCCTTGTTCTTGCGCCTTACCGAGTAATGACAACTTCAAGGGTGCGAAGTAATCTGGAAAGATTGTTACTACATCAATTCTCATTGCATGACACCCGTAATTGCTGGCGGAATTACAACTAACCTTTTATTTGGAATGTCTACCGTTGGAACTAATTGATGTACGAAGGGAATAAGCTGCTCACCATCTACCGTCTTGATTGCTAACAGATCTTGACCTGGCAGATTAATAACATCACTGACTTCGCCAAAGAGATCTCCATTTTCCAGAAAAGCTTGGCACCCAACTAACTGAAGTACGTGATACTCATCTTCAACATCACTTGGCTCATTAATGTCTACTTCGGCATACAACAAAGTGTTTCGCAGTTTTTCGACGCCATTTCGATCTGTAATTCCATCAAAGCCGAGTAACAAAATTCCATTGTGAACCCGACCAGAGATTATCTTTAAATCTCCATGGGTATCAGTCTGAACAGTTGCACCAATTGCAAAGCGACGATCAGGTTCATCTGTACGAACCTCTATCGTCGCCTCACCAAGAATTCCGTGAGCGCGACCAATTCGCCCCACGAGCAAACGCATTGTTAGCGAACTTCGTCGGTCTCGATGAGATCGACGCGGACTGTGCGTCCTGCGAGCGCACTGACAACTGTGCGAAGTGCCTTTGCAGTACGACCATTACGACCAATGACCTTGCCAATATCTTCAGGGTGAACACGCACCTCTAAAGTTGTCCCGCGACGTCCGCTCTTTTCAGCGACAATGACATCATCAGGGTTATCGACAATTCCCTTGACCAAGTGCTCTAGGGCTTCATCTATCATTGTTACTCTGCAGCCGCTTCTTCAGTTGGAGTTTCAACAACCGCTTCTGTTTCAACCACTGCATCTGCAGTCACTTCCACAGCTGGAACCTCTGCAACAGCTTCGTTTGCTACTGGCTCGGACACTTCTACAACAGGGTTTGCCTTAGCTGCTAGCTTCTCTTGTGCCTTCTTCTTCAATGTTGTTGCACCTTCTGCAGGCTCTGCAGCGGCAGCCTTCATCGCTGCTTCGTAAGCAACGATCTTTCCTGGCTTAACAGCTGCAACCTTAAGCGTTCCCTCAGTTCCAGGTAGACCCTTGAACTTCTGCCAATCGCCAGTCACCTTCAGCAAAGCCTCTACAGCTTCAGATGGTTGTGCACCCACACCGAGCCAATACAGAGCGCGCTCTGAGTTGATTTCAATAATTGATGGCTCTTGTCCTGGTACGTAGCGACCAATCTCTTCGATTGATAGACCATTACGTGCCTTGCGTGAGTCTGTAACTACAACGCGGAAAAACGGTGTGCGGATTTTGCCCATGCGCATTAAACGAATTTTTGTAGCCAAGAAAGTTGTACTCCTGTAAATGTGTGTCATGTGTATCAACCGCAGCGGGGTGCGCGACCAATTCACATGACTATCGAATTGTGGATGTTGCTGGGGGTAGAGGGCCCCGTCAACAGGTTGCCAATTCTGCCATTTAAGCCCTCAGATGCGAAATCGAGGGCTACTGGCCCTCTTCCTGGGCTCGCTTGGCGGGGTTTCCAGATTTGGATTTCTTCTTCTTCGTGACCGGCGCGTTGACCTTTGGCATAGCTGGCATTGCCATTCCAGGAGGCATACCAGTGGGCGTTGCCCCATTACGTACCTGTTTCATCATCTTTTGTGCTGCGGTAAATCGATCCACCAAATTATTGACATCAGAAACTTTGCGACCTGAACCTAAAGCAATACGTGCTCGTCGAGAACCATTGAGAAGTTTAGGATCACGACGCTCTGAAGGGGTCATAGATTGAACAATCGCCTTGGTGCGAACAATTTCACCCTCATCAAAGTTTTCAATCTGCTTTTTGATTTGTCCGGCACCTGGAAGCATTCCTAGCAATTTAGACATGTTGCCCATCTTCGACATAGCCTGAAGTTGTTCCAAGAAATCCTCCAAAGTGAAATCTTCACCGCTGGCAAACTTTGCTTCAAGTTTTGCTGAGGTATCGGTATCAAAGGCTTTTTTTGCTTGCTCGGCAAGTGTTGCAACATCGCCAAGGCCCAAAATACGAGATGCCATGCGATCTGGATAGAAGATATCGAACTCGTGGGGCTTTTCACCAGTTGAAGCAAACATAATTGGACGCTTGGTCATGGAAGAGATTGATAGCGCCGCGCCGCCACGCGCATCACCATCTAGCTTTGTCAGTACAACGCCATCAAAGCCAACACCTTCTAAAAAGGCTTGTGATGTTTTGACTGCATCTTGTCCGATCATCGCATCGACGACAAATAAAATCTCATTTGGATTAATGGCATCACGGATTTCAGATGCTTGTTTCATCAAATCTTCATCGACACCTAAACGACCTGCAGTATCGACAATAACTATGTTGTAAAGCTTTGATTTTGCAAACTCGACACCCGCTTTGGCAACTTTTACGGGATTACCACCATAGATTCCAGAAGTCTTAGCATTACCTGGTTCAGGTGCAAATACCGGAACATTTACTGATTCACCAACTACCTGCAGCTGAGTTACCGCATTAGGACGTTGTAAATCAGATGCAACTAATAATGGGGTGTTGCCTTGGTCTGCATAAAACTTTGCAAGTTTTCCAGCCAAGGTTGTTTTACCGGCACCTTGCAAACCTGCCAGCATGATTACCGTTGGAGGATTTTTAGCAAAGCGAACTCTGCGAGCCTGTCCCCCAAGAATCTCAACCAGACTGGCATTAACAATTTCAAAAATAGCGTTAGCTTGATTTGTTCCGGCTTGCAGGGTTGGAAGCGCAGCTAAGGATTTCTCGTGTACATCTGCGATGAAATCTTCAACGACGGATAGAGCTACATCGGATTCAAGTAGTGCCTGACGAATCTCTTGGCAGGTTGATTCGATATCTGATGTAGATATCTTGCCCTTAGCGCGCAGTGAGGAAAAAGCTCCGCTAAATCGTGAGGTCAATGATTCAAACATAAGGAGGGAAGACTACTTCAAGGCCTGCTTGAGATGCGAAGCGACCTCGTTCGCACGCTCATGTGAAAGTGGACCACCTGTTAATTCTGTGACATACAAGGTATCAATCGCCTCTGCTCCGAGAGTAGTAACAATGGCAGATCGAATGTCAATCTTTGATTGTGTGATTGCAGCGCCAATTCTAAAGAGCAGTCCAGGTCTGTCATGACTGCGGACTTCAATAACGGTTGCATCAGTAGCGGCATCGTTAATTATCTCAACCTCAGGGTCCGGGACTGGAATTGTAGGGATTGAAGCGTAGGCGGCTGCTCGGGCAAAGAGTTTTTCCTCAACATTTTTAGAGTCAACAAGAGCTGCAGCGATTAATTCGTGCAGTTTTGTATTGGTGATCTCTGGTGCGTGCGGTTCAGGTGTCACGATCCAATTCATTACCGCTGAATTTCCAAGTGTTTTAGTACGAGCAGATTTAACATCTAATCGAGAAATATTGAATACACCAGCAACAATCGATAGCAGGCCTGGCTTATCAGGAGAGATAACTTCAATCGCGTACCCACTTGAATGTTCCTCCAACGTAACTCGCAGGACACCCTTTTCTGCTTGCGCAATTTGTTCTTGGCTAACCTCTGGTTGTTGGGCAACTTCAGCACCTGCCATAGCCTGTTTAACTCTTTGCACTAAATCATTGACCAGAGTTGCTTTCCACTCGCTCCAACCGGCACTTCCGGTTGCTTCGCCATCGGCGATACTCAACGCGTGAAGAAGCTCTAAGGTGTTGACATCTGGAATTGCTGAAACAACAGATGCAATTGTGGCTGGGTCATCTAGATCGCGTCGGGTTGCAGTCGATGACAATAAAAGATGATGTAGCACCAAATTCTTCAGGATCTCAATATCTTTTGCATCAAATCCAATGCGGTGGGCGATTGGTTCAATTAATCGAACTCCTCGTTCTGAGTGATCCTCTTGAGTACCTTTGCCGATATCGTGAAATAGTGCAGCAAACAACAGTAAGTCGGGGCGCTGAACCTTTCGAGTTAAGGCAGCGGCATGAACCGCGGTTTCGACCATATGTCGATCCACAGTGTGACGGTGCAGCGCATTGCGCTGTGGCAAAGACCTAACGCTCATCCACTCGGGAATCCAATGAAAGATGATCTCCTCTTGATCTAATATTTCAAAAATACCTACCATCGCCTCGCCTGCACCGATCAAAGTAATTAACAGTTCACGGGCTTCACTAGGCCACGGGTTACTGAGCACACCTTCACCTTTTTTTAGGGCTTCTGATAATTCGGTGCAGGTATCGAGGGACAGCGGCAAACCAAGTTGGGCAGCTGTCGCCGCAGCCCTTAAACCAACTACAGGATCATCATTGAACGAGGTAATGGGATCTATGACAATCTCTCGATTTGAAGAACTCACATTTTTTGCAACTGTTACCACACGAGGTCGTTTCAGAATCCGTCCCAGTCCATCTTTGCCCTTATGTTCAAGCGTGTGCCAGGTGTAATCAAGCAAATAATCTACAGAACGCGCAGCACGTGCAACGTCTCCCATCATTGCATCTGCATCAGCATACTTTAGAAGATCTGCAACTTTGTCCTGCTCTTGAAATAACAAGCGATCCTTTCCACGACCACTTGCTAAATGCAAGGATTCACGCACATTATTTAAGGTTGATTCAGCCCAACTGATTTTCTCTAGCGGAACAGTAACCACCCCAGATAAAGCGATTGCACGTAGGGCTTGAATATCTCGCAAACCTCCACGAGCCTCTTTCAGATCTGGCTCCAGTAAATATGCCAATTCGCCTGCACGTGTGTGGCGCTGCTTCAAACTCTTGTGTAACTCTTGCAAATTGTCTTTTGCGTTTTTGCGCCATAACTCCAAAGCATCACTTTGAACATGGGCTACAAGATCGGTGTTACCCGTGATGCATCGTATATCTAATAAGCCCGTCGCTACACGTAAATCTGATGTTGCGGCATCTCTAGTTTCACTCCGGGTCCTAACAGAATGATCCACGCTCTTGGTATCCCACAATGGGTACAGCACCTCGTTGACAAATGCTTTGAGTTTTTCCGATGAAACTCTTCCGGAGTGTATAAATAAGATATCTAAATCTGAACCGGGAGATAACTCGCCGCGACCATAACCTCCGACCGCGGCGAGTGCTATCTCCTTGCCCAGTTCTGCATCACCAAGGTCTTGGAGAGCCTTGTGAAACAGTTGAGATAGAAATCGATCACTCTCGTTCGATCGATCTCGTCTCTCCCGGGTACTCATGAGAGTAAGTCTAGATGGCGTCTACGCCGCGTTCTCCTGTACGGACGCGAATTACCTGATCGACTGGTGTTGTCCAAACTTTTCCATCACCAATCGAACCTGTTGAAGCTGCCTTAACGATGACATTGACAACAGAATCTGCATCCTTGTCATCGACAAGCACCTCTAGACGTACCTTCGGAACCAAGTCGACTGTGTATTCAGCACCGCGATACACCTCAGTGTGACCACCTTGACGACCAAAGCCACTAGCTTCAGAAACTGTCATACCTGTGATTCCCGCGCCTTGAAGGGCGTTCTTTACATCCTCTAACTTGAATGGCTTCAAGATTGCTGTAATGAGTTTCATTATTTATGCCCCCTTCGAGAATCCAAGGACGCTGCCCTGGCTGTTATCTGTTAGTTCGTATGCACGCTCAGCATGAATTGCTACGTCAATGCCCGCAAGCTCTTGATTATTGGTAATTCTAAATCCGATAGTTAGATCCACAATCTTGCCGATAATCAATGTTGCAATAAAGGAGTACACGAGAACAGCGCCCGCTCCAATAGCCTGCTTTACAAGCTGGTCTGTTCCGCCACCGTTGAATAGACCAACATCGACGCCGACAAAACCAATCATGATTGTTCCGACGATTCCGCCAACAAGGTGAACGGCAACAACATCTAGAGAATCATCATATCCGAGCTTGAACTTAAGACCCACTGAAAGTGCACAAAGCGCACCCGCTACCACGCCAATTATCAAAGCACCACTTGCGTTTACAGCAGCACACGCTGGAGTAATGGCAACCAAACCTGCAACTACGCCTGATGCTGCACCAAGACTTGTTGCGTGACTATCTCGGATTTTTTCAACAAGTAACCAAGAAAGAACTGCAGCTGTAGTTGCAGCGATTGTGTTGAGAAGTGCTAGACCTGCAGTTCCATTGGATGCAACTGCCGAACCAGCGTTGAAACCAAACCAGCCGAACCACAAGAGTGCAGCACCTAGCATTACTAAAGGCAAGCTATGTGGACGCATCGGAATCTTTCCGAAGCCCACACGCTTTCCTAAAATAAGAGCAAGTGCTAAGCCTGCTGCTCCTGCATTGATGTGTACCGCAGTTCCACCTGCAAAGTCCAGTGCACCAAGATCATTTGCAATCCAGCCACCAGTTTTTGCGACAAAGTTATCAAATGCAAATACCCAGTGAGCAACTGGGAAGTACACAAGCGTTGCCCAGATACCTGCAAAAACCATCCATGCGCCAAACTTCGCGCGATCTGCAATAGAACCAGAAATCAAGGCAACTGTAATTGCAGCGAAGATACCTTGAAAGGCGATAAATACCGCAGCCGGAATAGTCCCAATCAAAGCTGTAGAGTTATCAAGTCCATTCAAAAATGAAAATTGACTGACATCTCCGATTAAACCTTTTCCTCCAATTGAGTCTCCAAAGACCATCGAGAAACCAAATGCAATCCATAGAACAAAGACAACTGCTAGAGCGCCAAATGACATCATCATCATGTTCAGAACGCTCTTCACACGAACCATGCCACCGTAAAACAGTGCAAGCCCGGGAATCATAAGAACAACAAGACCTGTACTGATTAACATCCATGCGGTATCGCCGGTATTGATAACTACTTCCTCCATGAAAGACCACCTAATTTGTGTCGAGAGATTTCTCGCCATTGAGATGGGCAAACCTTGTCGAGCCCCAGTTACAAAGAAGGGCGCACTGGGTTTCAGGTTGGTGACAAAAAGCGTTCTTGTGTTACATCTGGGTTACGCCAGTAGCCCCTTGACATAGCTCTGAGCCTCAAAAGGAGCAAAATCCCCCTCGGACTCCCCTGTTCCGACCCACTTAATGGGAATCCCTAGCTCGGCCTCGATAGCCAGAGCTACCCCGCCCTTAGCGCTCCCATCTAATTTAGTTAGGACAATTCCAGTCACTTCAACACTTTCAGTGAAGATCTTTGCTTGTTTTAATCCATTTTGACCCGTTGTTGCATCAATTACTAAAAGCACTTCATTGATAGGTAAAATCTTTTCGACAACCCGCTTTACCTTTGAAAGTTCAGCCATCAAATCACTTTTATTATGCAAGCGACCTGCCGTATCGATGATGAAAATATCACTGTTGGAATTTTGCGCGTTTTTCGCTCCATCAAAGGCGACAGACGCCGGATCCCCATTAACTTTTCCGGATATAACAGCAACTCCAATTCGATCTCCCCAAGTCATTAATTGATCAACCGCTGCCGCTCGAAAGGTGTCACCTGCTGCCAGCACAACGCTCTTTCCATTTCGCTTGTAATACGATGCTAACTTTGCAACTGATGTAGTTTTACCTGTGCCGTTAACCCCAACCACCATGATTGTCGTTGTTGCTTCACCAAGTATTGGTTCATGAGAGTTAGAAGACAGGCTCTTTGTCAAAATTTCCAGGAGCGCTTCCTCAGCGTTCTCACTCTTTACCTTCTTTGCAGCCTCTAAAAACTGCTGAGCAAGACGTGGTCCAACATCAGATGAAAGGAGCTCCTGTTCAAGTTCAGCCCAATCCGCTGGGGAAAAATCATTGGTGCCCTTTATCTTGGCGATGAACTTACTAAAAAGACCCATCGTGCAACGCCTTAACTTGCGTCAGATTCGCGCAGGCGTTGTGAAATAACTTCAGTAACCCCATCACCACGCATTGTTACGCCATACAAAGCATCTGCAATCTCCATGGTGCGCTTTTGGTGGGTAATGATGATCAGCTGAGAGTTTTCACGAAGTTCCTCGAAAACGCCCAACAAACGGCCTAGGTTTACATCATCAAGTGCGGCCTCAACCTCATCAAGTACGTAGAAGGGGCTGGGACGAGCTTTGAAGATTGCAACAAGCATGGCCACGGCTGTCAGGGACTTTTCTCCACCTGAAAGCAAGGAGAGTCGCTTTATGCGCTTGCCTGGTGGACGAGCTTCAACATCAACTCCTGTAGTCAATGGGTTATCTGGATCGGTCAAGATTAAGCGACCATCTCCACCTGGAAAGAGTCGAGCAAAGATATCTTCGAAATGCTTAGCAGTCTCTTCATACGCTTCCATAAAGATTGATTGAACTCGGTCATCAACCTCTTTGACGATATCCAAAAGATCCTTCTTTGTATTTTTCAAATCCTCTAACTGTTCAGCAAGGAACTTTAGGCGCTCTTCAAGTGATGTGTACTCCTCAAGTGCGAGCGGGTTGATCTTTCCGAGCAGGTTCAATGAGCGCTCAGCAGATGCCAACCTCTTTTCTTGCTGATCGCGACGGTATGGAATCATCTCCGTTGAGATGATTTCACCATTTTCGGTTTCATGGAAAGTTGGAACATCATTTTCGGGACCATACTCATTGATTAAAGTAGTGGTATCAATGCCAAACTCTTCAACCGTCTTTGCTTCCAAAGTTTCAATTCGCAATCGCTGTTCAGCACGTGCAATCTCATCCTTATGAACACTCGATGTTAATTGTTCGAGCTCAGATGCAAGCTCTCTTCCACGTGTGCGGACAGTCAAAGTTTCGCCCTCGCGGGCTGCACGAGACTCTTCCAGGCGACCACGCTCTGTCGCAGCTTTAGCGATAGAGCGTTCGATATGAATCAAAACTTCATAAGCAGCCTCTGCTACTGCTTGAGAAATTACCGCGGCTCGTGCACGTGCGCTACGTCGCACAATTGCTCGCTCTGAAGCATCGCGCTCTGCTTGTGCGGACTGCTCTAGGGCAAGTGCACGTGCTGAGACTGAATCTACGCGCTCTTCAATGGTGCGAACTGCAAGACGTGCCTCAACTTCAGAGGTACGAGCGACTGAAACTTGGTTGCGAAGAACTTCGGTACGTGAGTGATCTGGCTCTGCAACCTCTCCACGCTGTTGCAGTTGAGATTGTGCAATTGCAATTTCTCCTTCATCGCGAGATTTTGCAGCTGTTGCCTCATTGATTGAGGTATTCAAACGCTCAACCTCTGCCATTGCAGACTTCATATTTTGACCAGAAACTGCAAGTTGTTCCGTTAGCGCGGCTATGCGAGCGTCAGACTCGTTGAGCTTTGAAAGTGCAGCATCAAAATCTGCTTGACGAGCTGCAACTTCGGCGCTTGCAGCTGAAATTTCAAACTTGAGGCGATCACATTTGTGGGTAATCTCTTGGAGTTTGGTTTCCAACTCATCGACAAGTGCCGAGATTTCGATAAGTGAAGATGAGGATTTTGATCCACCACGCGCACGATCACGAGAAACAAGATCTCCTTCACGAGTCACAACTGTCACTGCAGGGTGAGACCTCAAAATTGCTTCTGCAGCGTTGGCATTTTCAGCAACAACTGTTGATGACAAAAGCGATGTGATCAAATCACCAATTGATGATGAACGAACATGTGCAGATAGTGGATTTAGCCCAGATGGGATTGATGTATTTGATCCTTGTCCCTGTTCAAACACCAGTACATCTGCTTGACCAAGATTTTCATTACGCAATGTAGTCAATGCGGTAACAGCTGATGAAAGATCCTTCACCACGAGCGCATCGGCCAAAGCTCCAAGCGCGGCGGCGGCTGCTGCTTCCCATCCATTATCAATTTCGATCAACCCTGCGATGCTTCCAAGGATCGAAACTCCGCGTGAATCACGTAGAAGTGCTGAAGCTCCATCACGTGTTTGCGAGGTCAACTTCATCGCTTCAAGCTTTGATTCAACAGCATTCCGCTCACGATCTGCAGCACGTTCTGCCTCGACTAGATCAGAGAGCTTTGCTCTCGCGGTTTCTAGCGCAGACTTTGAGTTTTCATATTGTGAATCCAGACCTAATTCACCAGAATCTGCACTTGCAATTTCGAGTTCATAAGATGCGTACTCACGCTTTGCTTGATCAACGCGAGCTTGCGCCTCATCGCGTGCCTTGATGAGTCGAGCAATTTCCTCAGCAATTGCCTCAAGTCGAGCATTAAGGGATTTGATATGTCCCTCTTGGCGGGCAGTTCCCTCTCGCGCATCAGCAATAGCCCGCATTGCTGCAGCGATGGTGTCTTCATCGCTTTTAAGCGCGATCTCTGCTTGTGAAAGCGCACTTGTTGCTTGTAGCAATTGTTGTTGCGCTGCAACAACGTCAGCACGCAACTGGGACTCTTCTAATCGAAGTGCTCGAGCTTCTGCATCCAAACTTTCGGGATCACGACCTGAAGTACGCGCTTCCTCGGCTTCTTCATTGAGGAAACGTGAACGCTCCTGCGCCAGGCTTTGGGTTCCGCGGAACTTTTCACGTAATGAGTTTAAGTTGTAGAACGTTTCCTGCGCAGCAAGAAGTAATGGACCTTCATGTGCAGCTTGGGCATCCAACTCTTCTTCTCGACGCCTAATCACATCAAGATCATTTTCAACTAAAGTTCTGCGTTCGCGTAAGGCATTCTCATCTGCAACTTCAAGCTCTAAAGTCTTGGACATCGAAATAAAGTCATCGGCTAAAAGACGAAGTTTTGCATCGCGAAGATCAGCTTGAATCGTGGCCGCTTTCTTTGCAACCTCTGCTTGCTTACCCAATGGGCGAAGTTGTCGGCGTAGCTCAACTGTTAAATCTTGTACACGCGCAAGATTTGCTTGCATTGAATCTAATTTGCGAAGCGCTTTCTCTTTACGTTTCCGGTGTTTAAGAACTCCTGCGGCCTCTTCAATGAAGCCTCTGCGCTCTTCAGGAGTTGCCATCAAGATCGCATCAAGTTGGCCCTGCCCGACAATCACGTGCATTTCGCGGCCGATACCCGAATCACTCAGCAGTTCTTGAATGTCTAATAAGCGTGAGGCTTCACCATTTATTTGGTACTCACTTTGTCCATTACGGAACAAAATTCTGGAAATCGTGACCTCGGTGTAATCAATTGGTAAAGCACCATCTGAGTTATCGATCGTGAGTGAAACTTCTGCTCGACCCAGTGGTGCACGCCCACTAGTTCCAGCAAAAATGACATCTTCCATCTTGCCGCCACGAAGTGATTTTGCGCCTTGCTCACCCATAACCCAGGTGAGAGCATCAACAACATTGGACTTACCCGAACCATTGGGGCCAACCACGCAAGTAATTCCAGGTTCAAGGTGAAGAGTGGTTGCCGATGCGAAGGACTTAAAGCCCTTGAGTGTCATACTCTTCAAATACACGCGGTAAACCTATCGCCTATTGAGCGTGATTTTGGCGAACTTAGCCTTGCAGATTGGCGGTTTTTAAAGCCTCATAAGCAGCGCGGGCGGCGACTTGTTCAGCCTCTCGCTTGCTTTTTCCGGTACCGGTGCTCAACGCTTGCCCAGCTAATGTCGCAACCGCAGTGAAAATCTTGTCGTGATCTGGACCCTCTTCACTGACAATGTATTCCGGTGCACCCTTACCTAAAGTGGCAGCTAATTCTTGCAGCGCAGTTTTACCATCAAGTCCGGCACCGCGTGCCACCGCTGAATCCATCGTTGGGGTAATTAATCTGCGGACGATCTCGGTGCACCGTTCAAAACCAAACTGCAAATAAATAGCGCCAATTAATGCTTCTAAAGCATCTGCTAACAGAGAGTTTTTATCACGCCCATTTGTGACCTCTTCACCTTTACCAAGGCGAATGTACTGGCCAAGTTCTAATCCACGTGCAATATCTGCCAATGCGCGCATATTGACAACACCTGAACGCAATGGAGATAAACGACTTTCATCAAAATCTGGAAATCTTTTGTACAGCTCTTCGGTAACAATTAATCCGAGAACTGAATCACCAAGAAATTCAAGGCGTTCATTTGTTTCTTGGCTCCCCGATTCATATGCAAATGATCGGTGAGTAAAGGCTAACTCAAGCAAAGCCGGATCGAGAGTTACGCCCAGCTGCTCATTGAGCATGGAGCTCAGATCAGACCTCTAATACCTGACGACGGTTGTAAGTACCGCAAGTTGGGCAAGCGGTGTGCTGCAACTTTGGTTGCTGGCATTGACCACAGGTTGAAAGAGTTGCGGCAGTAGTTTTCCACTGGCTACGACGTGATCGCGTCTTTGAGCGCGACATTTTTCGCTTTGGTACTGGCACTTTTCTGACCTCTTCTCAATGATGGAGCAGCAGCAAGGCTGCAGAGGGAAAGTATCCCTCAAAAGGGCTAAATCTTGAAATCGGGATCCTCGAGATTGAGCCCGCCGAGACCGGCCCAACGAGCATCTATCCGCTCGTGCGCGTGATCTTCGGGTAGTTCGGCCCATTTGCCCCCACATTCAGGACACAGACCGAGGCAATCCTGGCTGCATAATGGATTGATAGGAAGTGAGAGAACGAGCGCATCGCGGATTGGGGTTTCAAGATCCATGATCTCACCATCCATCATGAGTTCATCCTCGATCTCTAAATCTTCAAGGGTTTCTTCCTGCTTCCGCTTTCGTTTTCCACGCTCATTGGTGGGTTCATAGTTGTAAAGCTCTTGAATCTTTCGATCAATAACTATTTCAACCGGATCAAGACAACGAATGCATTCACCCTTTGCTACCGCATACACCTCTGCGCTCAGCAAAATCCCTTCAGTGACCGACTCAAGACGCGCATCCACTTCGATCAGATCTCCCGCAGGAACTGCAATTAACTCCACACCAAACTTTTCTTTGACAACGATGTCTAACTCGTACTCTTTCATCTCGCCTGCACGACGAGGTAGCTCGTGTGTATTGAGCTGAAAGGTATCTACTTGTTTACTCATGAAGTTCTACTTTAAATCAATTTTCATCTGCAAGTTGAGACAAAACATCCTTATCATTTGCCCCAGCTAAGCGATCGCGTCCACGAGATACAGCATCCATAGTTTTGTTGAGGATTACTTCAAGAGTTGCGAGACGACCATCGATGTACTCTTCAACTTCAGCTTTTTCAATCTCTGCAGTTTCACGTGCATCATCTAGGATTTTACGCGCCTCATCGCGCGCAATCTGAACAATCGAGGTTTGTTCCACCATCTGCGCAACTTCTTCACGAGCAATAGCAATCATTTGCTCGGCGCTCAATCGTGCCTCTTCAATAATGGCATCGCGAGTTTCAATAATTTTCTGCGCTGAGGCAAAATCAGAAGGAAGCGCTTCACGAGCATCATCTAGGACTTCGAGCATTTCAGCACGGTGAACAACGCAACTTGCAGACAAAGGGACCCCTCGAGCCTCTTCGACCATAGTGATTGCTGCTGTTAACTTCTCAACTGAATCCATTTTACTTCCCCGCTATTCGTAGCTTGAGTGCTTCATTAATTGATGGTGGGACCATTGTTGAGACATCACCGTTGTAATGGGCCAGCTCTTTTACAAGTGATGATGAAAGGAATGAATGGGTCGGAGCTGTTGCCATAAACATGGTTTCAACTCCGGAGCCTTGCAAATTCACCTGCGCCATCTGTAGCTCATAATCAAAATCTGAAACTGCGCGTAAACCCTTTACGATTGCCTGAATCGAATTGCTCTTACAGTAATCCACCAACAATCCACTCCAAGAATCAACAGAGACATTTGGCACCTTGGCAACAACCTCTGTGATCATTGAAATACGCTCTTGAACTGTAAAGAGGCTGGACTTAGTTCGGTTTTCAAGAACCGCAACCACCACATGATCAAATTGCTGAGCAGCACGCTCAATAATATCTAGATGCCCATATGTGATTGGATCAAAGGATCCTGGGCATACCGCGCGCTTCATGACGTAAACGCTAGCAAGATGGAGCCCAGTAATCCATTCTTACGGCTGATAATTAGCGTAATAAATGGTCGCCTGCCCATAATTTCGCTCACGAGCGGGTGCGAAGGCATCGGGCCAAATGAATTGAGCCCCTCGTGCTGTGCGCTCAACTGCAATAAAGGCATCACTACTTAAAAACTCTCCATCATGTAACGCTAACAAAACATCTTCGACAGCTTTATTGCTGAAATCATACGGCGGATCGATGTACACAAGGTGATACTTTGTTTTTGGGAGATCTTTGAGGAATCGCTCTGCACTCATCCCAAAGAGTTGTACCTTTCCGCTCGGATTAGATTTTCTAACTAATTCGTAATTAGTCTCAATAGTTTTCTGTGCTTCATCATCTCTTTCAACAATATGCACCAAGGTTGCACCGCGTGAAAGAGACTCTAATCCAATTGCACCTGATCCACCGAACAGATCTAAAATGTGCAAACCCTCAAAACTTCCAAATTCAGAGGTTAACGATGAAAATAAACCTTCTCGAGCTCGATCAGAGGTCGGACGTGTTACACCTGCGACAGTCCCTAAAGTGCGACCTCTTGCAACACCAGCAATAATTCTCAATGAACTAACCCTTATCCAAATAATCGATCGCTTGATCTGCTTGCAATTGTGCAAGCTCTCTCCTAAGCGCAGGATAGTCTCTTAGCTCATTATCTTGAGCGATGAGTTGCTCTGCATCATCGCGGGCTTGTTCAATCAGTGACTCATCCCTTAATACTCGCAAAAGGCGAAGATGGGATCGAGTTCCAGATTGATTGCGACCTAAAACATCGCCCTCGCGTCGTTGCTCTAAGTCGATTCGTGAAAGTTCAAATCCATCTAGAGTTCCGGCAACCGCGTTTAATCTTTCGCGTGCTGGCGTCAACTCTTCGCACTGTGTCACCAAGAGGCATAACCCTGGTGATGTTCCTCGACCCACACGTCCTCTTAACTGATGTAATTGAGAGACGCCAAACCTATCTGCATCCATAATCACCATGATTGTTGCATTTGCAACATCTACTCCAACTTCAATCACAGTTGTTGAAACCAGTACATCGATTTCACCTTGTGAAAAGGCTTGCATCGTCGCCTCTTTCTGCTCTGCTGGAAGTCGGCCGTGTAATACCGCTATTTTGAGCCCCTGGAGTGGTCCTGCATGCAGCATGGGTGCAAGCTCCTCAACTGAAGAAATTTCATCTGATTCTTCGCCAAAGAGAAACTCTAAATCTGCATCAGCGCTTGCATCTGGATCTGCCGTGATTCGTGGGGCAACTATGTAGGCCTGATGGCCTTGTGAAACCTCTTCACGAATTCTGGCCCACGCTCGATCCAAGTAATTTGGCTTTTCTTTTACGGGAACTACATGGGTTGTAATTGGTTGTCGACCCAACGGAAGTTCACGGAGGGTTGAAACATCTAAATCACCAAACACTGTCATCGCAACTGTTCGAGGAATCGGAGTTGCGGTCATTACAAGTAAGTGAGGAGGAAGTACCGCTTTCTCCTTCAACGCATCTCGTTGTTCAACACCAAATCTGTGTTGCTCATCTACAACTATTAGACCAAGATCTTTGAATACAACTGATTCACCCAATAGCGCATGGGTTCCAATAACAATCCCGGCACTTCCATCAGCAGCTTTTGCCAGGGCTTCTTTGCGTGCTTGCCCCGATTGCGATCCAGTAATCAAAGTGATTTGTGTGCCTTTATCAGAACCACCCAGCATCCCACCCTGTGCCAAAGTGCCAAGTTGTCCTTGAATAGTTCGAAGATGTTGCGCTGCCAGAACTTCGGTTGGGGCAAGAAGTGCGGCCTGTCCCCCGCTATCCACAACGGCCAGCATTGCGCGTAAGGCAACGATCGTCTTTCCAGAACCTACCTCACCTTGAAGTAAACGATGCATCGGATGCGGTTGCGCTAAATCACCTTCAATCTCTTTGCACACCGCAACCTGTCCATCCGTTAATTCAAATGGTAGAGATTTATCAAAGGTATCTAGCAGACCACCTGCAACTCTTTTTCTTGAAATTGAGTTGAGTTTCTTTAACTCATTTCTGCGCATCACCAGTAGTGATTGAAGAAGGAATGCTTCATCAAAGGTTAAACGTTCACGTGCAGTCTCTGCCTGATCTAGATCTGCAGGTTGATGAAGTTGGACCAGAGCTTGATGCAGAGTTGGGTAAGTGTGTTTTTTGCGAATGAATTCGGGCAGGAAATCTTCGATCTCATCTAAGGCACCAATAGCAAGTTGCGCGCACTGCGAAATCTTCCAGGATGGAAGTTTGGATGAGGCGGGATATACCGGTAAAAATTTTCCGGCAAAGCCTTCGACAGCAGAATCAACATCGGAGCCATCAGGAATTAATTCATAATCAGGATGAGCTAACTGCTTCTTATTGTTAAAGACACCGATTTTTCCTGCAAATAAACCCTGTCGCCCAACCTTCAAATCTTTTTCCCGCCAGGCTTGGTTGAAAAATGTGAGGGATAACTTGTCGGTGCCATCGGTTACAACAACCTCAAGGATGCTTCCCTTGCGACCTCTCAGGGGTCGATTTGTTGTGGAGTAGATCTGCGCCAAAATAGTGGTTTCATCACCTTCACGTAGTTCAGAGATGTCAGATAACTCACCACGAACCATGTACCGTCGTGGATAGTGACGCATGAGATCGCCAACAGTGGCGATGCCAAAGACAGTTGAAAGAACTTTGGCGGTACGGTCACCGACAACGGCAGAAACCTTGTTCTCTAATGTGGCCACCCGAGCATTCTCTCTCGCATCTACGCCAATCCGGCCCACCCACCCATGAGAGTTGCTTGTACAGGCTCAAATTGGCATCTCGGCCCGCATTCACGCTACCCTTACGCCCTGTTCCCATCGGAACTAGCCGATATTTAAAGGAGTAACGCTGTGGCATCAACATGCGATATCTGTGGCAAGGGGCCCAGCTTCGGAAACAATGTTTCTCACTCACAGGTCAAGACCCGTCGTCGTTGGAATCCAAATATCCAGCGCGTGCGTACCCTTGTCGGTGGAGCTGCAAAGCGTCAAAACATTTGTACCTCATGCCTTAAGGCTGGGAAAGTTACGCGATAAGTGTCTTACCTTTGAAGGATATTAATTGAAATGGCGCCAGATATCTGGCGCTTTTTTCATTTCTACACCAATGACACCTGTTCCCGACTGAACTGAACCAATTCGAAATCCAGTTAAGTCTTTGCCAGTTGCTAGGAATACATGATCCTCGCCGCCTGCCAGAATCCATTGCCATACATCAATGCCTTGCGAATCAGCAATTTCACTCAAAGTTGCAAACTCAGGATGCTTACTCAGCAAATCCTTTTCAATACTTAACTGAACCTTTGATGCAGCAGCGATTTGCTCTGCCTGAATCACAAGGGCATCGCTGACATCACACAGCGATGTCGCTTTACCATTTGCAAACTGCACCGCTGCTGAGTAATCAACGGTTGGTGCACAAAACTCTGAGATTGCATAATGTGCGATATCAGATTCCAGATCCTTATCTATAATTGCTAAGCCTGCTGCAGACCAACCGGGTAGTGACGAGATGTAAATGGAATCTCCCACTTGCGCGCCAGAGCGTGTAATCACGGTATCGATCTGGCCGATCGCAGCGACTGAAATAACTTTGCAGGGACCCTTTGCAAGATCACCTCCGACAATATAAACACCACAACTACTAGCCTCGTGTGCCATACCTTCTGCAAGATCTTCAATCCATTCCATCGACTCTTGGCCCGTAAGAGTTACTGCAGCTACCAAGTATTTCGGTGAGCCACCCATCGCATAGATATCGGCCAGGTTAGCTGCGGTGATCTTTCGACCTATGTCAAAGGCGCTTGACCATTGCGTATTGAAATGCGTTCCTTCAACAGCAATGTCGGTAGTGATTGCCGATCGAGCGGATGTTTTTACAACAGCTGCATCATCGCCGATCCCGATCTCGACTCCACGCTGCGAGGTGCCAAAGATGCGTGCAAGTGCCGCAATTACCCCAGCCTCATCGAAGTTCATACCGCTTAGCCTAATCGACTACCTCGATGGAGCTCATCTGCGGTAGCGTTTGCCATCCACCAGAAAGGACATCTCATGTCAGTACAGGCTTTTATCTTGATTCAAACAGAAGTTGGTAAGGCAACTGGAGTTGCAGATGCCGTGGCAAAGATTCCTGGCGTCACATTGTCTGAAGGCGTCACTGGTCCTTACGATGTAATCATGCGTGCAGAGGCATCAAGCATGGAAGAGTTTGGTCGCTTAGTTCTTTCAAAGGTCCAAGCGGTTCCTGGAATTACACGTACCTTGACCTGTCCTGTTACACACCTGAGCTAAATTCTTTGTAGCTTTTCTATAATTGTTCAGCCCTATTAATTGCAGAGTCGATCAGAGCTGTAATCAAATCTGAGTAAGAAACTCCTGTTGCCTGCCATAACTTGGGGTACACACTAGTGCCTGTAAATCCCGGCAAGGTGTTGATCTCATTTATGACTATCTGGTTTTCATTGGTATAGAAAAAGTCACAGCGGGCAAGTCCTGCGCAGCCGATCGCATCAAAAGCTTGCATCGAAGCAATTTGAATCGCTTGCGCATCTGCTTCAGGAATATCAGCTGGAATCTTTACAGTTGTTGCATCATCTAAGTACTTGGCCTCGAAGTCATAAAACTCAAATTGAGGATTAATAACAATTTCGCCAACTACCGATGCGTAACTAGTTCCATCTCGTTCTAGAACTGCGCACTCAATTTCACGTCCATTGATGGCGGTTTCAATCAAAACCTTTGAGTCATACAAGAAGGCATCATTAATGGCTGCTGACAAGTCGATAGCTGATTTAACCTTGTGTGTGCCACGGCTAGATCCTCCACTAGATGGCTTAACAAAGACTGGGTAGGTAAGTGAGTGCGCATCTGGGTGCGGATCTGATTTATTCACAACAATTCCAGGTGCAACCTTTAATCCCGCAGCAGAAAACAGCTCCTTTGCCAGTGCTTTATCCATAGCATCGGCTGAAGCCTTTACTCCGCTACCTACATAGGGAATGTGTGCATCCTCTAATAGTTGTTGAATTTTTCCATCTTCACCAAACTCCCCATGAAGAATGGAAAAGACACAATCAATCTTCACAAAAGAGCCATTTATAACTAGCCCACTTTGCGCAAGCTCAACCGTTGTTTCATTATCTTCAATCGTTGGCATCACCTTGTTGTGAATTGCCAATGGATAGTCTTCTTCAAGTACAACCCACTTGCCTGCTTTAGTAATTCCAATCAAAATCGGCGTAAAGCTATTCTTATCTAACCCCTTTAAGACTCCTCCACCCGAGACACATGAAACCTCATGTTCACTACTTGGGCCTCCGCAAATTATCGCAACTGTTAGTTTGCTCATCGAATGAAATTCTCTGCTTTAGTAGTAATCTCCATAAGACGATCAAGTGCCTGCTCCGGAGTCAATGAGCCTGAAACAACATCTGCCACCGCTTCAATAACTGGAACTTCGATTCCCACGCGGTGAGCAATTTCAAGTACTGCACTAGATGAGGCAACACCTTCGACTGTTTTTGCCACCTGAGTTTTAGCTACCTCCATAGAACCGCTCTTTCCTAAAACTTGGCCAAAGGTACGGTTTCGGGAAAGGGATGATCCACAGCTAGCAACTAGATCTCCCATACCGGCAAGACCTGCGGCGCTCAGTGGATCCGCGTTGTGCGCTGCACATAATCGAGCTACCTCATTGAGGCCACGGGTGATGAGCATCGCTTGGGTGTTTTCTCCGTAACCCATCCCAATTGAAATACCTACCGCTAAGGCAATTACACTTTTGATTGCACCAGCAAGTTCGCAGCCTAAAACATCTACCGATGTGTAAACGCGGTAATAAGGGGTTGTAAAGAGTTGTTGAACCTTTTCTGCGATTGCTACCGTTGCAGCTGCAGCAACAGCACCTGCTGGCTGGCGCAAAATTAATTCATTTGCAAGGTTTGGCCCAGTAATGATTGCAATATTTTCAGTCTCCATGACATCAGAGATAATCTCTGTCATGCGAGACATTGTGCTTACCTCAATACCTTTGAGCGTACTAATGAACAAGGCGTTGGGCTGAACCATAGATTTCCAGGCGTTGAGATTTTCACGAAGGGTTTGTGCGGGAACTGCGAGCACATAAATGTTGGAGTACTCAAAAGCCTCGCCTAGATCAGTTGTTGCCTTTAACCCAACCGGCAAAATGTTCTCATCCAAATACTTGGAGTTTGTATGCTTGTTATTGACTTCATCTACTAATTCTTGGCTTCTACCCCACATCAAAACATGGTTTCCCGCATCGCAAAGAACCTGGGCCATAGTTGTTCCCCATTGGCCCGCACCCAGAACAACAACCTTGCTCATTTCTTCTTGGCCTTCTTAAAGTTTCCAGTGCGCGGTAGATCCGAGTTATGCGGATCAAAAATTTCAACTGGGCGTTTTTCACCACGAAGCTCTTCTACAAGATTAGTTAGCTCGCGCATTACGAAAGCGGTTGCTTCTCGAAGTGCATCTGGATCATTCTCTTTTCCGTACCAAGGAGATAGATCAAGGGGCTTACCCGCCAACATTTTTATGGGAGTTCTAGGAAAGAGTTTAATTTTCTTTTCATAGGTTGGCATAACGATTTGAGAGCCCCATTGTGCAACTGGAATTACAGGAGCATGGGTAATGATTGCTAATCGCGCTAATCCTGT
>JAGWVL010000024.1 GCA_018970885.1 Actinomycetales bacterium | reverse complement strand
ATGATGCCAACACCATCAATTGTTCTAGGAACATCTAGCCCACACGTCATCGATGTTGCAAACGCCTACGCGACCTTTGCCGCACAAGGAATTAAATCAAAGCCATTCTTAGTCAGCCAGGTAATGGGCTCTAACAAGGGCGTTCTCTACGAGGCAACACCACAAACCCAAGAAGCATTTAGTAAAGAGGTCATGGCTGATTTAACGTATGCGCTAAAGGGAACAATTACTGGTGGTACTGGTGCAGCAGCACTTGCATTGGGTCGTCCTGCAGCTGGAAAGACTGGAACATCTCAATCAAATGCATCTGCTTGGTTTAGCGCCTACACCCCACAAATCGCAGCCTCTGTCTCCTTCTTCCGTGATAACGCAACGCAATCTCTTAACGGAATTGGTGGAATGACATCACTTACTGGTGGCACATTCCCAGCACGCATTTGGACTCAATTTATGAAGGGCGCACTGAAGGGCGAACCCATTATGGATTTCCCAGCACCATCAAATATTGGTGGACTTGATCCTGTTGTTATGACATCAGGAGGAAAGCAAACACCGCCAAATTGATTGCGGATATGGCTTAATGAAGATTAGAACCTTTGTAGTTCTCGCAATCTTTGCCTCCCTACTTTCATTTGCCAAGTTCAGCCATTGCGAAAACACCGGCTGGGCAACGCCTGATCAGTATATTCACGCCTGTTATAGCGATCTTCCATCATTGTTTGAAGCACGTGGGTTAAGTACCAATCAATGGCCATATGCAAGCGCCGATAATAGTGTTGAGTATCCAGTCTTAACTGGTGTTGTTATGTATGCAACCTCATTTGCCGCAAACTCCCCTGCAACATATTTCAATGTCAATGTCTTCTTTCTAGTTCTTCTCTTTTTAGCAACAGTATTGATTGTCAGAAGAATTCGGCCAGAGTTTGCGTACTTGCTTCCTATTGCGCCAGCGATGATCGCATCACTATTTATTAATTGGGATCTCTGGGCGATCACAACAATGTTGCTTGCTATCTATTGGTTTGATCGCAAACAGTTTCTTAATAGCGCCTTGATACTTGGAGTTTCAATTTCAACAAAGTTTTTGCCAATCTTCTTGTTAATCCCAATAGTTTTTATTTTGTGGAGAGATAGCAAGATCAAAGAAGCGATCAAATACTGTTCAATTACCTTTGGTATCTGGATTTTAATCAACGCACCATTTGTCATTACAACCCCCACTGGGTGGTGGCGCTTCTATAAACTCAACTTGGAGCGCGGGGCTGATTGGGGATCTGTCTGGTTGGCGCTACAACAACTTGGAATTAACTTAACCAATCTCAACTGGCTTTCAATTCTCTTATTATTGATCGCTCTTACAACAATTATGGTTTTGCTATTTGAATTGCAATACACACCATCTCTTGCCTCAGTGTCATTTTTTGTGCTGGCAGCTGTAATGCTGGCAAGCAAGGTGTATTCACCACAATATGTTTTATGGCTAACACCTCTTGCAGTAATTGCGTTGACAAATACTAAAGATCTGCATGCATTGTGGTTGTGGCAAGCAACTGAAGTTATGTATCACCTAGCGATCTGGCAACACATCGCACAGGTCACCGATGCAAAGTTTGGCCTCGGTCCAATCCCTTATGCGATCCTGACCTTGGTCCGAATCGGGGGCACCATCTACCTGATGGCAATCCTGGCCCGCCGGGCGTTACAGGCTCGGAATACGCACAGCAGGTTGCTCGATTTACTGTTTGAGGGCTCCAAGGCTTACCCTTAACCCCCACCAAAGCTCGCTTTGTTGGAAATTTAACCCTCCTGTCACGGAAATACCGTGGCCGTCTTAGTCCAGAGGAGGTCGGGTTAACACATGCGTCATTATGAACTTATGGTCATTCTTGATCCAGAACTAGAAGAACGCACCGTCACACCAAGCCTAGAAACATACTTGAAGATCATCAAAGACTCAGGTGGAAAAGTCAACAAGCTCGACTTGTGGGGCCGTCGCCGTATGTCTTTTGAAATTCAGAAAAAGGGTGAAGGTATTTACGCAGTTATCGATATGAACTGCGAACCAGCAGCGATTAAGGAATTAGATCGCCAGCTTAATTTGAACGAATCAGTGTTACGCACAAAGGCGATGCGTCTCGACGCATAATCTTTTTGCATACATGATGCTTGGACTCCACGAGTAGAAGAGATAAGGAAAAGATAATGGCAGCAGGAGATACAACAATCACATTGATCGGCAACTTAGTTGACGATCCAGAGCTACGTTTCACACCTTCAGGTGCGGCCGTTGCAAAGTTTCGCGTTGCATCAACACCACGCTATTTAGATAAGCAAACCAATGAATGGAAAGATGGCGAAAGCCTTTTCCTTCAGTGTCAGATCTGGCGCCAAGCAGCTGAAAATGTTGCAGAGTCACTGACAAAGGGAATGCGTGTCATCCTCTCTGGTCGTCTTAAGCAACGTTCATATGAAACTAAAGAGGGCGAAAAGCGCACCGTCTTTGAGGTAGAAGTAGATGAAGTCGGTCCATCACTACGCAATGCAACAGCGAAGGTCACAAAGGCCCAGCGTGCAGGCGGAAATGGCGGATACTCTGCACCAGCTGCAGCGGATTCATTTAACGATGACCCATGGGCAGCAGCATCATCCTCTGCGCCAGCAGGTGGTGGATGGGGAACCTCCACAACTGATGAGCCACCGTTCTAAAACCTAATTAATCAACCATCCATCCATTCCTAGTTCACACGACTAGGGCCCGAAGAGGAGCACCATAATGGGAGCAAGAAATAACAAGGCTCTACGCGAGCCTAAGAATAAGAATGCAAAAGCTGCAGCCTTAAACAAGAAGTTTAAGAAGAAGCCATGCAGCTTCTGCCAGCAGAAGGTCACCTATATCGATTACAAAGATATTGCGACCCTTCGCAAGTACATTTCAGATCGCGGCAAGATCCGCGCTCGCCGCGTTACAGGTGCATGCACACAGCACCAGCGTTCAATCGCAACCGCGGTAAAGAACAGCCGTGAAGTAGCACTACTTCCTTACACATCATCAGCGCGATAAGGGGATCTGACAATGAAACTAATCCTTACTCGTGAAGTTGCAGGTCTCGGTTCTGCAGGAGATGTTGTAACTGTTAAAGATGGATATGGTCGCAACTTCTTGCTACCACGCGGAAATGCAATTGTTTGGTCTCAAGGCGGAGAAAAGCAGATCGAAAGCATTCGTCGTGCGCGTTCAGCACGTGAAGTTCGCGATATCGATCACGCCAAGGAGATCAAGGCAAAGCTTGAAGGTGCAACAATTGTTGCTAAGGCAAAGGTTGGCGCTAAGGGCGCACTCTTTGGTTCAGTAACTGACAAAGATGTTGCAGCAGCGATCAAGGCAGCAACCGGTCTAGATATCGATCGTCACTCGATCGCTACCAAGGGTCACATTAAGAAGCTTGGCAACCACGATGTAAAGATCTCACTAGGCCACAACGTGATTGCAAAGGTTTCAGTAAGCGTTGTAGCTGACAAGTAAGATCAAATAACTTCCTACATTGGAATTAAAAGACCCGTCACTTATGTGGCGGGTTTTTTTATTTATAACCACTTTGATTTTTTGAATTTACGATACAAAATTCCGGTAAGAACGAGTAAGGATCCCACAACCAGGGGATATCCAAATTTCCAGCCTAATTCAGGCATAAATTCAAAGTTCATTCCATATATTCCAGCCACCATTGTTGGAACTGAAGCCAGCGCTACATATGAAGTTATCTTGCGCATATCGGAGTTTTGTTGCACCTGAATGTGAGCTAAATCAGCCTGCAACGCCGATGTTAGTAAGGTATCAAGCCCCGCAGCCGCATCCGAGGCCCGCGATAAGTGATCGAGCGTGTCTCGGAAAAATGGAGTCAATGTTGGGTTGATATGGGGTGCACCCTCACTTGCAAGTTTTTGTAAAGGTGACAACAAAGGATCAATTGCATGACGAAACTCAATGACTTCGCGCTTTAAAAAGTAAATATCTTGCGATTGAGTTTGTAGCTTTCCATTGAAGACCTTATTTTCAACCCGCACAACATCTTGTTCAAGTTCCGTGGCAATATCAATATAGCAATCGATTACATGGTCAATAATCGCGTGTAAAACAGCGTAAGGACCTTTGGCTAACTGTTCCGGGTTAGCCTCTAACTGGTGACGTGTATTCACAAGGGGTGAGCCATCACCATGTCGTACAACAACGATAAAGTGTTTGCCGATGAAACAAAAAATCTCTCCAGTTGAAACCTCGCTCTTTACCTCATCGTAAAAAGCGGTGCGGAGCACACAAAACTGTAACCCGGGATACTCCTCAAACTTTGCACGCTGTTTTGCATTAACGGCATCTTCAATTGCCAAAGGGTGGAATCGAAAATCACCAACGATCTTTTCAAACTCCTCTTGTGTTGGCTCTGCTAGCCCAAGCCACACAAACCCACCTTCAGTCTTTGCTTTGGTAATCAGCTCTGGAAGGTTTGATGGTTCGGTGTAGCGATGTCCATCTTTATAGAGTGCGTAATCAACGATCATGGATAAACTCTGCACTACAACGGTGAACAGATGGTGCAATCTCGCATTGTGATATCGAAAAAAATACTTTGCTCCACAGGGTTGTGTGCATAGATATCGCCTCTGACCTGCACCTTTGAACCACCTGAGAGCGACCACCCACAGTTATACACATTGCATCCACCGCTATGTACACAGGAAAACAGGGTTATCCACCTACTTATACACAGGATTGTGCACAGGCTTCCCAGCCGATTCTCGCCTGTGATAGGCCTCAAGGCCTAAGTTACGTGCGCAGGTCAACCAATTTGTCAGTCCTATAAGGGAGGTTATGAGCGTGAGCCTCGCAGAACTTCCTAATAACCGCCCCCGTGATCCCAACATTAACTCTGTTGGCGTTGAGTTTGAGCGCACACCACCACAAGATTTAATCGCTGAACAATCTGTTCTCGGTGGAATGTTGTTATCAAAGGATGCGATTGCAGATGTTATTGAAATCATTCGCGATCGCGATTTTTATCGACCTGCACATGAGTTAATTTACGATGCAATTATTGATTTGTACGGCCGCGGAGAACCAGCAGATGCTGTAACAGTTTCTGCAGAGCTTTCAAAGCGCGGAGATATTGCACGTGCAGGTGGTGCACCTTATTTACACACATTAATTTCATCGGTACCAACCGCTGCTAACGCTGGTTACTACGCAAAGATTATTCGTGAACACGCGATCATGCGCCGCTTAGTTGAGGCAGGAACAAAGATTGTTCAATACGGTTACACAACCGAGGGTGAAGTCGATGAAATGGTCGACCTGGCACAAGCTGAGGTTTATGCAGTCACTGAACGTCGATCATCTGAAGATTATGTTCAACTATCAACACTATTGCCACAGGCACTTGATGAGATCGAAGCGATCTCAAAGGGAATTGGTGTTGAAGGTGTTAAGACCGGATTTAAAGATCTAGATTTATTAACACATGGTCTACATCCAGGGAACATGATTATTTTGGCGGCACGTCCTGCGATGGGTAAGTCAACACTGGGTTTAGATATTGCACGTCACGCATCAATCCACGACGGACAAACCTCTGTAATTTTCTCGCTAGAAATGTCAAAGAGTGAAATCACAATGCGTATGTTGTCCGCTGAGGCGCGTGTTGGTTTGAACAATATTCGCTCCGGATCTTTATCTGATGATGAATGGTCACGGCTTGCACGCCGTATGGGTGAAATCTCAGAGGCGCCATTGTTTATCGATGACTCTCCCAACCTTTCCATGATGGAGATCCGTGCAAAGGCACGCCGGCTTAAGCAGCGCCATGATCTAAAACTTATTGTTATCGATTACCTACAGTTGATGTCTAGCGGTAAAAAGGTGGAAAACCGCCAGCAAGAAGTTTCTGAGTTCTCTCGTCAACTGAAGTTGATGGCTAAGGAGCTCAACATCCCTGTTATCGCTATCTCACAGCTGAACCGCTCACCAGAACAACGTAGTGATAAGAAACCAATGTTGTCTGATCTACGTGAATCAGGTTCTATCGAGCAGGATGCTGACGTAGTTATCTTGTTACACCGTGATGATATGTATGACTCACAAAACAGAACCGGTGAAGCAGATCTTATTGTTGCTAAGCACCGTAATGGACCAACTCGAACAATTACAGTCGCTGCCCAGCTTCACTATGCACGGTTCTACGATATGCCACAGAACCCAGGTAGTGGACAGGACTGGACACAGCAACGCGAATCTACAAATACCGCGCCAGAGGATAACTTCGGAGGTTAAGCGGCCACAGATCGTGCGCGATCTGCGATGTAAATTCCAACCAACACAATCACTGCACCAACAAGTTGAATACCATTCCAACTTTGTTCCAACCAGATCCATGCAAAGACACCAGCAAGAACAGGTTCAAGCATTCCAATAACACTTGATGTTGAGGCTGATAACAATCGCAATCCACCAATAACAAATAGGTAAGGAACGATCGTTCCCATAATGATAATCCATAAAATCAAAACCCAACCTGGCAAAGTATTTCCGGTAAAAATACCTTGCAGGTCCATATCGATCGTGAAAACCTCAAAAGGAAAATCCCAGATCGGCATTGAGCAAATCCAGGCAAGTGATGCCATACCAAGTCCCCACACAGTCAGCGAAAGTGCGGTTCTATCTGTTCCAAAGCTTTTACCAATTAAAAAGTATGCGGTGAGAGCAAAGGCGCTAAAGAGAGCGCCAAGTAATCCGATCAGATCAAAACTCAAACCATTCCAGACCTGTGCCAGCAAAATTAATCCAAGCAAAGACAGCGCGATCGCACCCCACATTGATGCAGGTACAAATGATTTGCGCACATACTTAATCCAGAGCGCGATCCAAATAGGTGCGGTGAATTCGACGATCAGCACCAAGCTGAGCGGCACCCCACGCTGGATTCCGAGGAAATAACCCGCCTGCACCGCTGCAAATCCGATAATTCCGTAGGCGGCAAGCTTTGGAACCAGCTTCTTAGGGGCCAGCAAAGAATGGCGTTCGATAACAAGGGTGATCGCTAACAAAATAAAGAAGGCACCGATAGAGCGCACCTGCGCCAAACGAAATGGCGAGATGTGGTTTAAAACGACCGTTGAGATAACCCCGTTAAAGGCGAACACAAGTGAACCCATAACAAGGTAAAACTCACCGCGGTGCTTTGTCAGCATCCGAGAAGGTTACCTCACAAAGTTAGAAAGCTGATTCAGGCCTAAAACGCTGATTCAGGGAGCTCCATAATTGCGCCATCACTTGCTTCAACGATCTTTCGATCTGCGGTGACATGTGGCAGATAGTTATGAACAAAGAACTTTGCAGCTGCAACTTTGCCGGTATAGAAATCTGTGTCCTTGCCAGCGTTAGGCAACTTTTCTGCGGCGATATCAGCCTGTCGTAGCAACAACCACGAGATAATAATGTCGCCAACCGCCATCAAACAACGTGAAGTGTTGAGACCAACTGTGTAAATTTTTACTGGATCAGATTGTGACTCCATCGCATGTCCAACAAGGACTGCAATTATCGCATTCAAGTCACCAAGTGCTTTAAGCAGCATCTGCTTCTCGGCAGCATGTGCTCCACCACTTTCGGCAAAGTTCTGAATCTCTTTTCCTAGTAGACCGATAGCACGTCCACCATCTTTAACAATCTTACGGAAGAAGAAATCCAAACCTTGAATCGCAGTTGTACCTTCATACAAAGTATCGATCTTTGCATCGCGTACATACTGTTCTAGTGGCCAATCGCGGGTAAAGCCCGCACCACCAAATGTTTGTAGTGATTCAGTTCCAAGTAGCGTCCATGATTTTTCTGAACCATAACCCTTAACAACCGGAAGCAAGAGATCGTTGAGCTTTTCCATATCTTCAGCACGCTCTTTATCGCCTGCTTGGATTGCAAGTTCAATCTCATCCTGAATCGATGCGGTGTACAGAACAAGTGCGCGCATACCTTCGCTATAAGACTTTTGAACCATCAGCGAACGACGCACATCTGGGTGCTTAATAATGGTGACGCGAGGCGATGCCTTGTCATTCATTACCTTCATGTCGCCACCTTGAATGCGCTCCTTGGCATATGCCAACGCCTGCATGTAACCCGCAGAAAGTGTTGCAATCGCCTTGGTTCCCACCATCATGCGAGCAAACTCGATCACCTTAAACATTTGCGCAATACCTTCATGCACTTCACCTAGCAAGTAACCAACCGCAGGCTCTTTCTCACCTAAGTTAACTTCGCAGGTTGCTGAAACATTAAGACCCATTTTGTCTTCCAGTTGTGTAACAAAAACTCCGTTGCGCTTGCCCAATTCGCCAGTTTCAAAATCAAACATAAACTTAGGAATTAAAAATAGTGAAAGTCCCTTTGTTCCCGGTCCGCCACCCTCGCGCCGAGCAAGTACAAAGTGAACAACATTGTCATAGAAGTCTGCATCACCTGATGTGATGTAGCGCTTTGTTCCGGTGATGTGCCATGTTCCATCTGGTTGTTGCACAGCCTTGGTGCGACCTGCACCAACATCTGAACCTGCATCAGGCTCAGTTAACTGCATCGTTGCACCCCAGTGTTTTTCAACCATGTGCTTTGCAATTTTCTTCTGTTCATCAGTACCAAGAACATAAGCAACCTGCGCAAAGGCGTAACCAGATGCATAAATATGAATTGCAGGGTTTGAACCCAAAACCATTTCTGCGATCGCCCAACGAACCGATGGCGGAATCTTCATTCCACCTAAATCAACTGGTGCATCAACTCTCCACCATTCGCCATCAACATACGCCTTATATGACTTCTTAAAACTTTCTGGCAGTGTGACATTGCCGGTTTCTTTATTCAGGATCGCACCAACGCGATCACCTTCAACAAAGGATGCGGCCAAATCATTTTCACATAAACGCTTTACCTCTTCGAGCATTCCCATTGATGTATCGCGATCAACTTCACCATATGGAGCTACGCCCATAACTTTGTCGCGCCCCAAGAGATCAAAGAGACAGAATTCAATGTCACGCAGATTTGCTTTGTAATGGCCCATAGGCAAATAGTGCTACCCGCCAGTAACTTACGCAAGGTGGAACACGAAGGTTTGCTTAACCTTTGTGCGGGGTCAATCTGCCGTTCAAATACCAGAGTAAGGATGTAGGTGTGAAGATCATCATCGTTGGCGGTGGAGTCATCGGGACAACTCATGCTCATGAGGCGCTCAAGGCCGGCCATACGGTTGTACAACTTGAGCGTGATCACGATGCACGCAGCGCTTCGGTCCGAAACTTTGGTCTGGTCTGGGTCAGCGGCCGAAAAAGCGGGGTTGAACTACAGACCAGCATTCGCGCTCGCCAGCTTTGGGAAGAGATTCACCGCGAGATTCCAACAATGCTCTTTCGGCCTAACGGCTCTCTTACGTTGGCGGTCAACGAAGCCGAACTCCGAGTTATGGAAGAGAGTGTCCGGAAAGAGGATGCCAAGGATCGCAAATGGGAGTTATTGAGCAAGGCAGATACACAAAAGATTAATCCTGCGTTGCGCGGCAAATATCTTGCATCGCTGTGGTGTCCACTTGATGCTGCAGTTGAACCTGGTTCGATTTTGCATTCGATTCGCGAGCACTTACTTCTAAATGAAAACTACATGTGGCGAAACAATTGTGAAGTTGTTGATGTTAGAAGCGATGGCGGAAAAGTAAGCGCAGTTACAAAGAATGGCGAAGTAATTGAGGGCGACTACTTAATTCACTGTCCTGGCGCAGACCACTCAACCATATTTAAAGAGCAATTCGACTCTGCTCCAATCCGTAAGGTGCGTCTGCAAATGATGAGCACCGATGTCTTTGATGAAGTTCTAACGACTTCAATCGCCGATGGTGATTCGATGAGGTACTACCCAGGTTATGAAGTTCCTGCCCTTGACTTACTTCCCCCACAAGATTTGATCGCATCAAAGAACCACATGCAACTGTTACTAGTTCAGAGGGCAGATGGAACATTGACTATTGGTGATACGCACGAATACGTCGAACCATTTGAGTTTAAGTTAAAAGAAGAGCCGTACACATATCTGCATGATGTAGCAAGTCGATTAATTGGCCGCAGGATTCCCCCAATTATTAATCGCTGGGATGGTGTTTACAGCCAGAGAGTAGATGGCGCTGTCTGTGATCGGCGACAAATTAGTAAGAACATAGTCTCAATTACAGGACCCGGAGGCCGAGGAAATACCTTGGCCCCTGCAATAGCTGAGGAAACAATTAAGGAAATCGCATGATCACAGAAATGGTTGCTTTTGATGTTGCTGGAACGGTTCTTAACGATGATGGAGTAGTGATTTCTGCCTTCAAAAAAGCATTTGCACATGCTCAACCTGAACTGTGGCCGACACATAGCGTCGAATGGACTCAATATGCACTAGACACCATGGGCCAATCGAAAATTCATGTCTTCACTCAATTACTAGGTGATGAAAAGAAGGCTCAAGCTGCCAACCTAGCCTTTGAAGAGGCTTATCTAGCGGAGATTACCCGTATCGGAGCTACTCCAATTGATGGAGCTGAGGAAATTTTCAAACAGTTAAAAGAAAAAGGAATCGCAATCGCACTTACCACCGGTTTTAGCCGGGCAACTCTTGATGTAATAGTGGAGAAACTTAACTGGAGCTCATTGATTGATATTTCAATTACTCCCGGCGAAGCTGGACGCGGTAGACCACATCCAGATATGTTGATTCAAGCCTCTGAGCGATTAGGAATCTCATCACCACAAGCGGTGATCGTGTGTGGCGACACCGCGGCAGACATGCAAGCCGCACTATCCTTTGGAGCATTGCAAGCCGTAGGTGTTTTAACAGGAGCACACAACGCTCAAACACTCAAGAATGCTGGTGCGACATCTGTTGTTAACTCTGTAGCAGAAGTAATGTCACTTATTTGACGCCTGTTAGTACACCGATATTCACCGCTAATACCCGTAACTGTTAGATGCATGTTGTTGTTTGTTTCAAATCAAGGTGGAGAGTTCCCAAACAATCCTTAGGAAGGGATCCCACACATGCGCGCAAAGCGTTTAATTGCTGCAGCAACCGCTGTAGCGCTGTCAGCTGGAATGATTGCGATGACAACATCAGCATCAGCAGCAGTAAATATATGCAAGGCAAAGAATGTTAAAGAAGCAGGCGGATTAGATAATCTCATCAAGCTAGCTAAGAAAGAGGGCAAACTTGCTCTCATTACCACACCACGTGACTGGGCAAATTACGGTAATGCCTTTGATGCTTACGAGAAAGCTTTCGGTGTAAAGATCACCGTGGATAACCCAGATGGGTCTTCACAATATGAAATCGACACAATGAAGACAGCACCTAAGTCAAAGCAACCAGATTCAATCGACATTGGCCCACTGGTGGTTGCACAGTTGACTCCTCCAGGAGGAACACCTCTGTCATCTCCTTACCAAGTGATCAACTGGAATGACATTCCAAAGGCAGCCAAGGATCCAAATGGACTCTGGTACGGAAACTACGGTGGAAAGCTTGCAATTGTTTACAACACAACTCTTCCATCTGTGCCAACAAAGGCAACTGATTTCACAAAGGCTGAGTACAAGGGCTTTGTAGGAATTACTGGAGATCCAACTTCTTCTAACCAGGCGTTCATGTCAGTTTTGGCAGCAAGCCTCGGTAACGGTGGACAGAAGGATCTTTCAAATGTAACTAAGGGTCTTGAACTATACAAGGCTGTAAAGGCACAAGCACCACTGGTAAAGGTGAACGGAACAAACCTTGCTACTGGAACAGCAAAGCTTGGTTTCATGTGGGACTTTAATGCTCTTGGAATTATTCCAGCAGCTAAAGCGGCCGGCTTGGATCTCAAGTTTGCCTACCCAACCGATTACGTTTTACAAGCACCTCCATATATCAACGCAATCAATGCAAAGTCACCTAACTGCGCAAACGCACGTTTATGGCAAGAGTTTGTGTACTCACAGAACAAAGGAAAGACCGCTAAGGAGTTAACCGCAGCAGACCTAAAACTTCCTGGTTCTAAGTTATTTGCATTGATGCAGGGTGGACAAAACTACTTCCAGCAGTCAGGTGCAGACCCAATCATGTCTGCAGCGATGGAAAAGAAGAATCTTCTAGTTCCTTCACTGCTTGACTTCAAGGTTCCTTCAACTGCAAAGGTTGTTGGACCTCCAACAATTTCCGATGTACTTGCAGCTCGTGAGCAGATCATTTCTTCATGGGCTAGCTTGTAAAAAGGAATATGACCTCCCAAGTCATAGAGGGAGGCGCGCCTTCAAGGGGACGCGCCTTCCTCACTTCTTTTATGAAGAATATTCTTCCAGCGGCTCCTCTTTTATTGATCGTTGGATTCTTTTTTCTATTTCCGATCACACGTCTCATCTATGTTTCTTTCTTGTCAAATGACAACACTTTTACTATTGACAACTTCAAAACCGCAATACAAGAGCCATACCGAACAGGCTTTATCAACTCAATAAAGATCGGTGTCTTCTCAGCTGCGATTGCCGCTTTTCCTGGAGCGCTAGCTGCATATTTCATAGAAACTCGAGGAAGTTCAAAGCTGCGACGGACTATTGCCGTCATGAGTGGCGTACTTGCCAATACTGGTGGTGTCCCACTGGCGTTTATGTTTTATGCCGCCCTTGGAATTCAGGGTTACCTTACAAAAGCTCTCAAGTATCTAGGTTGGGATCTATATTCAGGAACATTTTCACTGGGGTCTTTCGTTGGACTTCTGATCGTGTATTTGTACTTCCAACTTCCCTTGATGGTTATTGTCTTTTCTCCAGCCATTGTTTCTCTTCGCCGCGAATGGTCTGAGGCAGCCCGCAATCTAGGTGCAAGCCAGTTTAATTACTGGATTCGAATCGGTATCCCTTTACTTTTCCCTAGCTTCATCGCATCTTTCTTATTGCTCTTTGCAAGCGGATTTTCAGCATATGCAACGGCTAACGCGTTAACAGTAGGCAATCTACCTCTCACTCCACTACAAATTGGCGGCTTACTCGATGGAAATGTTTCAGCTGCGCAGTTAAATCTTGGCAAAGCCTTAGGTGTTGTGATGATTGTGATTTCGGCATGTGCTGTTATTCCATACCTTGCAATTCAACGTAGGAGTGCCAAATGGCAAAAGCGTTAAGAATTAAATTTCAGCCGCCATTGGCGATAACACTTCTGATTCTGGGTTTCTTTGTTTTTCTCCCAATGTTGTCAGCTTTCGAATACTCAATTCGGACACCTTTAACTGGCGGTTATGGTTGGACCCACTACATATGGGCGGTGACAGAAGAAGATTTCCTCCATTACATCCTTAGATCAATGTGGTTAGCTGGCGTAACAGTGTTAATCACCCTATTTGTTCTAGTACCAACCATGACCTGGCTACATTTATCAAACTCAAAGGTGCGCGGATTAATCGATGGCTTATCACTACTGCCCCTCGTTATTCCCGTTGTTGCATTTGCTGTTGGTGCACAAATATCTTTTCCAGAGTTTGTGCAGAATACTGTTCTGGAGCTTCCATTCCTGTACTTTGTTTTAGCTCTTCCCTATGCATATCGTTCATTAGACATTGGGCTTAATTCAATTCCGCTAAAGACAATTACCGAAGCAGCGCGCAGTGCAGGTGCTAATTGGCTGCGAACAATTACTAGTGTAATCATCCCAGTTATCAGAGGATCAGTCATGGCAACGATTGCATTGACCTTTGCTTTGTCACTCGGCGAATACACATTGACTGTCTTGCTCCATTGGGACACTTTCCCAACTTGGGTAACTTACGTTGCGCAAGACAACATCCTTGGTGCTATTGCGATCTCGATGATGTCTTTAATTATTCCATTTCTAATTTTGACTGTAATAACACTCTTTGTTCCAGAACGTACAATCCAAGGGAGAAAGTAATGTCCAGTAAAAGCCTTTCCTTAAAAAATATCTCGAAGCGATTTGGAAATGTGAATGCACTAGACAACTTCAATCTTGAGGTTGGTGTTGGAGAACTGGTGGCATTACTTGGACCCTCAGGATGTGGCAAGACAACAGCCCTGCGAGTGGTTGCTGGCTTAGAACATCAAGATGCGGGCACAGTATTGGTAGCTGACAAAAACATCTCGGATGTACCTGCGCATAAGCGAAATATGGGAATGGTATTTCAGGCGTACTCACTGTTTCCGAATCTAACTGTTGAAGAAAATGTGGCATTTGGCTTACAGATGAGAAAGGTTAGTAAGCACCTGCGCCTTAAGAAAGCACACGAGCTCTTGGATTTGGTGGGCCTAGATTCACAGAGCAAGCGCTTTACCCATCAATTGTCAGGTGGTCAGCAACAGCGTGTAGCACTAGCGAGAGCACTTGCATTTGAGCCTGAAATTCTCTTGCTGGATGAGCCGCTATCAGCGCTAGATGCTCAGGTTCGCGTAAACCTGCGTGAAGAGATACGTCGCTTGCAAATCTCATTAGGCACAACAACTCTGTTTGTTACACATGATCAGGAAGAGGCCATGGCTATCTCTGACCGTGTGGGTGTAATGAACAACGGTGTACTTGAACAGATCGATACACCAGATGCTCTCTATAACAAGCCTGCATCATCCTTTGTAGCAAGTTTCGTAGGAACAATGAACAGGATCCCTGCACATATTTCAAACGGAATGGTTGAAATCTTTGGAAGCAAAGTAGTAGCCCTCAAGCGTGGCAATGAATCCGGAAAAGTTCATGCACTTATTCGTCCAGAGTCCATCTCTGTTGTAGCAACAACTACGCAGGGCAACGCAAAGGTATTGACACGATCATTCATGGGCGCTTCGTCAAATATCATTTGTCAAACAGCAGATGGCACTATTGTTCAATCGCTAATGACAAGTGCTTCAACTGGAGACCTGCTTCCAGGATCATCCGTTCAACTACGAATATTAAGTTCTGAGGTCCTTGTAGCTAATGTCTAGTACATCAATCAACCGTATCGTTCGCTCTAAAGTATCACGTGACTCCAATTGGCGTGAACTTCTAATTGATAAAGGTGAAGCTGTATCTGGTGATGAACCACTCAATGCGCAAGTTATTGCAGCCTTTATCCACCTCAGTGATATTCATATTTGTGATGCCGCGTCACCTGCTCGTCTTGAGTTTTTAGATCGAATTGCAGACCCAGATAATCCCTTATCTCAGTTGGTTCCATATATAGGAACATACCGCGCACAAGAATTTTTGACCACACAAGTACTTGAAGCGATGGTCAAGGCAGCAAATGAAATAAAGCGCGCACCATTAACTGGGGCTGGGATTGATGCAGTAGTTATTACAGGCGATGTCACAGACAATGCGCAAAGCAATGAATTGGATTGGTACAAGAAGATTTTAGATGGTGGAGTTGTGATTCCTAAAAGTGGTGATTCACAACGTTCCGAGGCTTCTCATTCATCTAATCCTGATTTGTACGATATTCATTATTACCATCCAGATGGTCCACCAAGAGGTATGCCAGAGGATCGACCACATGAATTACATAATTTTCCACATTTCAAAGGAGTACTTGAAGCATCAGAGCGTCAATTTGTTGCAAAAGGTCTGACACACAAATGGCTTGCAGTACACGGCAACCATGATGCCTTATTGCAGGGTACAGCAGCGCCAACGCCAGAGCTAGATGCTCTTGCACAAGGATCAGAAAAGTTAGCTGCACTTAAGAGCATGGCTGATCTAGCAGATCTTTTCTCGGGCTTTGGAGAAGTTGGTCCAGCAATTTATCCCGGATTAGATCACATGGAGACTAATGAAGTAACCGCTGATCCACGACGCGCATTAATAAAGATGCAGGATTGGGTAAATGTACATACCAACTGCGGGCATGATCATGGTTTAGACGCTGAACAACCAGAGACTGCATATTGGTATCGAAACATAGGCAGCCATTTACGATTAATTGCATTAGACACCGTTAATCGCTTTGGTGGTTGGCAAGGCTGTCTCCATCGCGAACAGTTCAACTGGCTGTCACAAATGCTGGATGAGTCTAAAGACAAGTATGTTGTTTTAACCTCGCATCACCCATTAGAAAATCTGTTTAATGGTTATGTGCCAGCAGAAGAGAGTGCTCCTGCACTAGAAGAAGAAATTCGTAGACTTCTTGAAAAACACCCTAATGTTATTTTGTGGTTCTCGGGACACGTACACGACCACAAAATCACACAAAGTCGAAACAGTGACGGGTCTCATGCATTTTGGGAGATCCGCACTGGTTCGCATATTGATTGGCCACAACAATCACGTGTAATTGAGATTGTTAAAACCACAAACGGCAAAATCGCTATTGGGACCGTAGTGTTTGATCACGCGGGACCGGTTGTCTTCAATGGATCACCGGATGAGTTAGCCGATCCGGTTGCGCTTGCGGGACTTTCACGCCTTTTAGCGGCAAATGATTGGCAACGCCAAAACGGTGGGGCCTTTGCGTTAGAACTTATGGAGGGCTCACCTGAAGATAGAAATATCTGGCTCTGGGCCGACGATCCCCTGAAATAGGCGCAAATCCCTATAGGCTCACGCCGTGTTACTTAGCGATCGCGATATTCGCGCAGAGATAGCAGCTGGCCGAGTCGGCTGCGAGCCCTTCCATGAAGCGATGATCCAGCCATCATCAGTTGATGTGCGCTTGGATAAGTATTTTCGCGTCTTTGAAAACCATAAGTACAGCGTCATCGATCCATCAATCG
>JAGWVL010000057.1 GCA_018970885.1 Actinomycetales bacterium | reverse complement strand
AGATCTGCCATGGTGCGTTTTGAATATCCACCTCGGGTAATGGTTACAACAACATCTTGATCTGGAATGAGATCTTCAGCGCTAAAGTCACCCTCACTTGCGATGATCTGTGTGCGGCGTTCATCGCCGTACTTTGCAACTAAATCAGCCAGCTCTGTCTTTACAATTTCGCGTTGTTTTTCGGGGCTTACCAGGATCTTGTTGAGCTCAACTATGTCAGCCATTAAGCCATCATATTCATCATTAATTTTTTGACGCTCTAACGCTGCGATGCGGCGTAGCTGCATATCCAAAATCGCGTTAGCTTGGATTTCATCAACTGATAGAAGTTTCATCAAACCTGTGCGAGCTTCTTCGGGTGTGGTTGATGCACGAATCAACGCAATTACAGCATCTAATGCATCAAGTGCCTTGAGGTAACCCTGCAAGATATGTGCGCGTTTTTCCTTTTCCGCTAAACGGTACTTGGTTCGACGAACAATTACTTCGATCTGGTGTTCGATGTAGTAACGAATAAACTCATCTAGACGCAATGTGCGAGGCACGCCATCGACTAGAGCCAACATATTTGCACCAAATGTGTCCTGCAATTGTGTCTGTTTGTACAAGTTATTAAGAACAACCTTTGGAATCGCTGATTGCTGTAAAACAATTACCAAACGCTGACCTAAACGTTCATTACCTTCATCCCGAACATCTGCGATTCCTTTGACTTTTCCATCTTTAACAAGCTCTGCGATTTTTAGCGCTAGGTTGTCTGGATTAACTTGGTAAGGAAGCTCACTAATAACGAGACAGGTACGTTTATTTATTTCTTCAACCTGAACAACCGCACGCATTGTTATCGATCCACGACCGGTGCGGTACGCCTCTTCAATTCCGGTACGACCAACAATTAAACCTTTTGTAGGAAAATCTGGACCTTTGACAATCTTGATTAGTTGATTAAGAAGTTCATCTTGCTTCATCTCAGGGTTATCAAGTGAGAAAATAACGGCTTCGCCAATTTCGCGCAGATTGTGTGGTGGAATATTTGTCGCCATACCTACTGCGATACCTGCAGAGCCATTAACTAATAGGTTTGGTAAACGACTTGGAAGAACTGTTGGCTCTTGTGAACGACCGTCATAGTTAGGAATGAAGTTGACAGTGTCTTCATCGATATCACGCATCATTTCCATTGCGATCGGTGATAAACGGGCCTCTGTGTAACGCATAGCTGCCGCTGGATCGTTTCCAGGAGAACCGAAGTTTCCATTTCCATCAATAAGTAGGTAGCGAAGTGACCAATGCTGAGCTAGACGAACTACTGAGTCATAAATAGCTCCATCACCGTGTGGGTGGTAATTACCCATAACATCACCGACGATGCGCGAAGATTTGTAGTAACCCTTATCTGGACGATAACCAGCGTCATACATTGCGTACAAAACACGACGATGGACTGGTTTTAAACCATCACGAACATCCGGTAGTGCGCGCCCGACAATAACTGACATTGCATAATCAAGATAGGACCGGGCCATCTCGACTTGAAGGTCAACTGTTTCGATCTTGTCGAAGTTATTCAGATTATTTGGGTTTAATTCATCCATTAGATATCCAAGAACCTAACATCCTTGGCGTTGCGCTGAATAAATGCACGACGCTTTTCTACATCTTCACCCATTAATACTGAGAATAAATCATCGGCCGCTGCGGCATCATCAAGGGTTACTTTAATCAGAACGCGATGCTCTGGGTCCATTGTGGTATCCCATAACTCTTTCGCTGGCATTTCACCTAAACCTTTAAAGCGTTGGATTCCATCATCCTTAGGTAAACGCTTTCCTGCAGCAAGACCAATTTCAATCATTCCATCACGTTCGCGGTCGCTAAATGCATACTCCACTGGATCTTTGCCGGCCCACTTTAATTTATACAAAGGAGGTTGAGCAAAGTACACAAAACCTTGTTCAATTAATGGTCGCATAAAACGGAATAACAAGGTTAATAACAAGGTCCGGATGTGTTGACCATCAACATCGGCATCGGCCATCAAAATAATTTTATGGTAACGAAGTTTGTTGATGTCAAAATCGTCATGAACACCGGTACCAAGTGCTGTGATAAGTGCTTGAACTTCATTATTTTGAAGAACACGATCGATGCGCGCCTTCTCAACATTTAAAATTTTCCCACGGATTGGAAGCACAGCTTGATTACGAGAATCACGGCCACCTTTTGTGGAACCGCCCGCTGAATCTCCCTCAACAATGTATAGCTCACATTTGGTTGGGTCGGTCCATTGGCAATCCGCTAACTTTCCTGGCATTCCACGACCTTCAAGTAATCCTTTTCGGTTGCGACTTAAGTCACGAGCTTTACGTGCCGCAACGCGAGCTGCGGCCGCATCGATGCTTTTACGCACGATTTCTTTGCCTTCAGCAGGGTTTTGCTCAAACCAGGATGTGAGCTCTTCATTAACAATTTTTTGGGTGAAGGTTTTTGCTTCTGAGTTACCAAGTTTGGTTTTGGTTTGTCCTTCAAACTGTGGCTCTGCAAGTTTGATTGAGACAATCGCGGTCAATCCTTCACGGACATCATCACCAGTTAAACGATCCTCTTTTTTGCGAATAAAACCTTGTTCTTCACCAAATTTATTAACAATTGAGGTGAGCGCGGTACGGAAACCTTCTTCATGTGCTCCACCCTCGTGGGTATGAATGGTGTTTGCAAAAGTG
>JAGWVL010000023.1 GCA_018970885.1 Actinomycetales bacterium | reverse complement strand
CATTTCGACTGCTCTCTTTTTACAATTATGTGGGGTGAGCGACGGGGCTCGAACCCGCGACATCTCGGACCACAACCGAGTGCTCTACCAGCTGAGCTACGCCCACCATGTGTTGCCAAGTCTACCTGTTGTTATGAGGTGGTTGGTGCCTCGTTTTGTGCTGCAGTAAAGACAGTTTGGCGGTAGTAAGCCAGTTCAGCGATTGAATCTTGAATATCACCCAAAGCACGATGGTTGCCGGTCTTGGCTGGGGCGCCGAAGTACGCCTTAGGGAACCAACGTCGCGCTAACTCTTTAATCGATGAAACATCAACGGTTCTGTAATGAAGATAATCATTGAGCAGCGGCATATCTCGTGCGATGAATGAGCGATCAACGGAGACAGAGTTTCCCGCCAATGGCGATTTTCCAGGTTGAGTTGAGGCGCTCTCTAAATATGCGATTACTCGAGCTTCTGCTTCTTGAACAGAGATGCCATTTGGAATTTCTGTTATCAAACCAGAAGTGGTGTGCATCTGCGTTACAAAATCATTCATGCCCGCCAGCTGTTCAGGGGTTGCTTTAATGACCACATCAACTCCATCACCGATCACATTTAAATCAGAGTCGGTTACGAGGACGGCGATTTCGACAAGGACATCTTTCTCGAGAGAAAGCCCTGTCATTTCGCAGTCAATCCAGATCAGATTGGGTTGTTCATTAGCCACGGCCCAAACCTTAGGGCACCAAGCCTAATTTCACCTTCTGTTTACCTTCTCGTAACCTGCGGTCCTTATAAAAATCCCTAATTCAAGCCAAGATTCGGGGCATGACATTGATGGAAAATCAGTCGGCAACCATCCCTGCCCCGCGTGAGATTACAACGAAACCTAGAGTTTCGGATCAGATTTTTCGTGCGGTGGTAACTGTAGGCGGAATGTCTTCCCTGATCATCCTTGGTTTAATCGCACTCTTTTTGTCTCTTAAAGGCATAAATGTTTTAAGAATCGAACAGCTCTCCTTTATCACCGAATCAAAGTGGGAAGTTTTACAAGATGCTGAAGGCAAGATTGCTGAAAGCACATTTGGCCTCGCTGCGATGTTAATCGGAACATTTCTTGCAGCTCTGATCGCAGTAATCGTTGGAGTTCCAATTGCAGTTCTCAGCGCTTTGTATCTAACTTTTTATGCCCGTGGCTCAGCCAAGAAACTTCTGGTTTCACTAATCGATTTGATGGCTGCATTTCCTTCACTGCTTTTTGGATTCTGGGGATTTATTGTCTTGATGGGTAGCGCCGAGTACTGGGCAAAACTTTTGAACAAGTATCTCGGTTTCATTCCACTCTTCGATGTGCCAGCACCGATCTTTGAACGATCACCATTTATTGCAGGACTAGTTCTTGCCATCATGATCATTCCAATCGTGACCGCAATTTCACGTGAAATTTTTGACCAAACACCTTTAGATCGAATTCAAGCTGCATACGCCCTCGGTGCATCAAAGCTGTCGATGATTCGCGCAGTTGTGATTCCTTATGGACGCGGCGGAGTTGTGGGCGGTGCGATGTTGGGTCTTGGCAGAGCAATGGGAGAGACCGTAGCTGTATATACGGTACTCAACGTTGTGTATCAGATTAACTGGCAGATCTTGTTTGGTGCCGGCGGAAACGTTGCATCGCTGATTCTTCTGAAATTCGGTGAAGCTGGACCTCAAGAAGTTGATGCCTTGATGGCCGCTGGCTTGGTGCTCTTCCTTCTCACGCTCATTGTGAATGCAATCTCCGATATTTTGATCAATAGGTTTGGAAGAAGAGGACGATGACACAGACCACTACTCCGAAACCCCAAACTCCTTGGGCGGTCACAATTCAACAGCGTCTTAGTACCGCAGGACTAATTACACTCGGTGCTTTGCTCGCCGGCGTAGCAATCAAAACTACTGGTCTTAGCGGAAAGTTAGGATTTGCTGCGGCATTCTTTTTTATCTCAACCCTATTAATTTTTATTCAACAGTTTCGTCTCCGAGATTTAGCTGCAGCAAAGGATTCATTACTTAGCAGCTTAGCTTCGCTTGCAATCGTATTAACTCTAATACCGATTATTAGCATCGTTGCGACAGTAGTAGGTAAGGGTTACAAAGGTATTCACTTTGGAATGTTCACAAATGATATGACCATGGCGTCGGTAAATGATCCTGTTAATGCCGGTGGTTTGCTTCATGCACTAGTGGGAACAATTCTTATGGTTGGCGGGGCTCTCTTAGTTAGTTTTCCAATTGGACTATTGACTGCGCTTTACCTAACTGAGATCCGTGGAAAGCTCGCTCGTCCGATAAAGTTTCTGGTTCAGGCGATGAGTGGAGTTCCATCAATTGTTGCTGGTCTCTTCATTCTTTCAATTCTTGTTATTCCGGTTACCCAAGAGTTAAACGGACTTATGGGCTCTCTTGCATTGAGCATCTTGATGATTCCAACGATTGCACGTACGTCCGAAGAAATGCTCCTGCTCATTCCAAATGATCTTCGTGAAGCGGGTGTAGCACTTGGGGCGACACAGTGGCGTACGGTTTCTGGTGTAGTGGTCCCTGCGGCAAAGAGCGGCTTGGTAACCGCAGTAATTCTGGGTGTTGCCCGAATTATTGGAGAGACAGCGCCAATCCTTCTCGTATCAGGCGGTGCGGATGCCTTGAACTTGAATCCGACTTCAGGAGCTATGGGCTCACTGCCTTTCTATATCTGGAAGGCGTTTTTGACTGGTGGCACAGAAGAGGCTTATGCAAGAGCATGGGGTGGAATGTTGATTCTGCTAATTCTGATTGTCGTTCTGTTCGGGCTTGCCCGTTACTTAAGCGGAAGAAAGGTTGGCTGACATGTCATCAACAGAGAATTCAAATAACGAGAACAACATGGAGAAAAAGATGCAAACAACAACACCATCATCACTTGCCTCAGTTGCAAATAATCGAGAGCAACGGGTACCAGGGACAAATCTCCTTGGAACTGGCCTCGAAACTCGTGGTGTGCATGCATGGTTTGGCAAGAAGCATGTGCTCTCTGATGTCTCTCTAGATTTTGCAGCAGGTACCGTAACCGCATTGATCGGTCCTTCAGGATGCGGTAAATCAACCTATTTGCGCACACTTAATCGCATGCACGAGTTCATCCCAACTGCAGCCCTTGCAGGTGAAGTTCTACTCGATGGACAAGACATCTATGCTCCTGGAACCGATGTAACAAAGATTCGCCTTCGCGTGGGTATGGTTTTTCAGAAGCCAAACCCTTTCCCTTCGATGACTATTGGTGAGAATGTTTTATCAGGCTTAAAGCTTGCTCAACTTAAGAAGAGTAATACTGATGAGCTTCTCGAATCCTGTCTTGTTCGTGCCGGATTATGGAGCGAAGTTAAGGATCGATTGGGCGAGCACGGTGGGGCGTTATCGGGCGGACAGCAGCAGCGTTTGTGTATTGCACGTTCTCTTGCAGTAGAGCCACAGGTTCTGTTGATGGATGAACCTTGTTCTGCCTTGGATCCAGGTTCAACTTTTAGAATTGAAGAGACGATCTCAGAGCTTGCCAAGTCGATGACCATCGTGATCGTTACACACAATATGCAACAAGCAGCACGAGTCTCTGATTACACAGCCTTTTTCTTGTCTGATGGTGGCCCTGGTGTCATGGTTGAGACCGCTCCCACAAGCAAAATCTTCTCTTCTCCTACAGATAAGCGCACTGAGGACTATGTAACTGGCCGTTTCGGCTGACACCTGTTGTTCACTTAAGGTAGGGGTTTTGTTAACGTAATCCTTGCCTTGGCTTAACTCTGGCTGACTACTTTCGCGGGTGTAAAAGTTTTACCCTCCTACGAAAGGTTGTTCATGAAGTTTTCAAAGAAGGCAAAGGCTCTAGTCCTTGCTTCAGTAATCGCAGTTTCTGGTACAACGCCAGCTCACGCCGTTGACCTTGCTGGTTCAGGCGCATCATTTGTTGTTCCTCTAGTAGAAGCTTGCAAGGCAGGCTTTGCTAAGAAGACTGGACACTCATACGTTTACACATCTACAGGTTCAGGAACCGGTAAGAACAACTCAGATAACAAAATCGGAGATTTCTGGTTCTCAGACTCAGCTCACACTGGCGCTAAGAAGCGCTCAACAATTTTCCATGCACCAATCGTTGCTGCTCCAATCGCCGTATTGGTAAACCTTCCTGCCAAGAAAGATATCTATCTCTCTTCAACTACTGTCGCGAAGATTTTCGCAGGTGAAATCACAAAGTGGAATGATCCAGCGATTGTTGCTGACAACAACCGTTCCGTAAAGACAGTTGTTTACAAGAAGAATGCTTCAGGAAACGTTGCAGTAGACAAGAGCGGTAATCCAATCGTTCTTCGCTCTGGTACAAAGAATATTTACTACACACTTCCTGATAAGCCAATCAAGGTTGTTTTCCGTTCAGATACTTCAGGAACAACAAACAACTTCACACGTTTCATGAATGGTGTTGCTCCAACAGTTTGGAATAAGCCAGCTAACGATGCATTCACAACCGCGTTCCCAGGAAACATCAATGACACCGCAAACATCGGTCGTATTGTTGGTGCAAATGGTTCACAGGGTGTTGCAACACTTGCTGCGAAGTCTCCATACTCAATCACATATGCAGAGAAGCAATGGGGAACATCATTTGGTCTCCGTGCTGCATACATTGGAAATGCCTCTGGAAATTTCACATACCCTGATTCAGCTGCAACATCAGCTTTCCTAGGTGAAGCAAAGCAAGCTGCAGATGGAATTGTTACCTTTGATTACAACACAAAGGTTCCAGGTGCTTACCCACTAGGAATTATCAGTTACATGTTGCTAGAAACTTCCTACGAGAACAAGGAAAAGGGCAAGGCGGTTGTTGAACTTGCTCAGTACCTTCTTTCACCAGAGTGCTCATTGGGAGCGGCTTCAACCGGCTTTATCGTGATTGAAGGCACATTCCTTGAAAAGGCGAAGCAGTTAATCGCTAGAGCAAACCAGTAATTCCACTACCCAATAACTAAATAAAAGAACCCAGGGCAACGAGGGTGGCCCTGGGTTCTTTTATGCCTTAAAACAGTGATTGAAGAGAACAGTCTGCGCGCCTGGCAGGAATCGAACCTGCGACAACCCGCTTAGAAGGCGGGTGCTCTATCCGACTGAGCTACAGGCGCCTGTAGGAGGGTCGTAATGCCAAGTCTACCGTTCACAACCACTAAGGTTTCATCCCATGGCTGAGTTCATTTATACAATGAAGAAGGCGCGTAAAGCGCATGGTGACAAGGTCATCCTCGATGACGTCACAATCATGTTTTATCCAGGTGCCAAGATCGGCGTGGTTGGTCCAAACGGTGCAGGTAAGTCCACCGTCCTGCAGATCATGGCTGGTTTACAGCAACCATCAAATGGTGAGGCGTATCTGACCCCCGGTTACACAGTCGGAATTTTGCTACAGGAACCACATCTTGATGAAACAAAAAATGTAATCGACAACGTTAAAGAAGGTGTTGCAGAAACCGTTGCGATGCTTGCGCGCTTTGATGAGATCAGCGCCGAGATGGCAAACCCTGATGCAGATTACGACAAGTTGTTAGCTGAAATGGGAGAGCTGCAAGAGCAGCTAGATCACCGCAATGCATGGGAGTTAGATTCACAGTTAGAACAGGCAATGGATGCACTTCGTTGTCCACCAGCTGATGCAGATGTTTCAGTGTTGTCAGGTGGAGAAAAACGTCGCGTTGCTTTGTGTAAGTTGCTATTGCAGGCACCTGATCTTTTGCTCCTTGATGAGCCTACAAACCACTTAGATGCAGAATCTGTTTTGTGGCTTGAGCAGCACCTCAATAAGTATGCCGGCGCAGTCGTTGCGATTACTCACGATAGATACTTCTTGGACAATGTTGCACAGTGGATCCTTGAACTCGACCGTGGTCGCGCATATCCATATGAAGGAAATTACTCGACCTATCTTGAAACAAAGGCAGCACGTTTGAAGGTTGAAGGTCAAAAGGATGCAAAGCGCGCAAAGCGTTTGGCAGAAGAGCTTGATTGGGTTCGCCAAAATGCAAAGGGTCGCCAAGCAAAATCAAAGGCTCGTCTTGCTCGTTATGAGGAAATGGCTGCAGAAGCGGACAAGATGCGTAAGTTGGACTTTGAAGAGATTCAAATTCCACCTGGCCCACGTCTTGGAAATGTTGTTATTGAAGTTAATAACTTAACTAAGGGCTTCGGGGATCGCGTTCTGATTGAGGATCTTTCATTCACTCTTCCACGCAATGGAATAGTTGGAATCATCGGTCCCAATGGTGCGGGTAAAACAACGCTATTCAAGACTCTCATGGGTATGGAGCAACCAGATTCTGGAACGGTAAAGATCGGCGAAACTGTAAAGATTTCATATGTCGATCAGAGCCGTGGCGGAATTGATCCTAAGAAATCATTATGGGAAGTCGTTTCAGATGGCAATGACTTTATTAAGGTCGGCCAAGTTGAAATGCCATCACGTGCCTATGTTTCATGTTTTGGTTTCAAGGGTCCAGATCAGCAGAAAGCAGCTGGAATCCTTTCAGGTGGAGAACGTAACCGTTTGAACTTGGCGTTAACGTTGAAGCAAGGTGGAAACCTTTTGCTTCTGGATGAGCCAACAAATGACCTTGATGTTGAAACCTTGGGTTCGCTAGAAAATGCCTTACTTGAATTTCCAGGATGCGCAGTTGTGATCTCTCACGATCGTTGGTTCCTTGACCGTGTAGCAACACACATCTTGGCTTACGAAGGTGACGCAAAGTGGTTCTGGTTTGAAGGAAACTTCGAGAGCTATGAAGCAAATAAAATTGAGCGTCTGGGCTCTGAAGCATCACGCCCTCACCGCATGACATACCGAAAGTTGACTCGCTAATGAGATTTCAGAATAAGCAGTATGTTCGTTGGGGAGATCTAGATGCATTTGGTCACGTTAATAACGCAACCTACTTAATTTATGCACAAGAAGCCAGATTTGCCTGGTCCAAGATGCTGGAAATGGTTGTGGCCCGCGCAGAAGTAGATTTCATTGCACCGATCTACACTGGTGATATTTATATCGATGTAGAAGTTTGGGTCAACAAGATTGGTAACTCATCTTTTGGCGTAACATACGAGATGAAGAATGGTGATGAAGTACTTGCTCGTGTAAAAACAGTGCAGGTAACAGTTTCAATGGATACAAAGAAATCCCGTCCCATCAATGACGCTGAACGTGATTTCCTCAACAAATACCTTGAAGAGGAGAAGTAACGATGGCACAGCTGGCATCGCGCGAAGAGCGTCCTTGGTGGAGAGATGCAGTTACCTATCAGATCTACCCACGCTCATTTGCTGATTCAAATGGCGATGGTATTGGCGATGTAGAAGGTATTCGTTCACGTCTTCCATACTTGAAATCACTTGGAGTGGATGCAATCTGGATTTCTCCTTGGTATCCATCACCACAGCATGATCATGGTTATGACGTATCCAATTACATGGATATTGAACCTGCTTATGGAACTTTGGCGCAGGCAGAACAATTAATTAAAGAAGCACACGACTTCGGAATTAAATTCATCGTGGACATCGTCCCTAACCACACATCAAGTGAACACAAGTGGTTTAAAGAAGCTTTGGCTGCAAAGCCTGGTTCTAAGGAACGCGATCGTTACATGTTCCGTGATGGCAAAGGCACTAACGGAGAACTACCTCCTAATAATTGGGAAGCAGTTTTCGGCGGACCGGCTTGGGAACGTGTAATCGAAGCAGATGGAAAGCCAGGGCAGTGGTACCTGCATTTATTTGCAGTGGAACAACCAGATTTAAACTGGGAAAACAAAGATGTCAAAGATCATCTCGAAGATGTCTTGAGGTTTTGGCTAGATCGTGGTGTTGATGGATTCCGTATCGATGTTGCACACGGAATGATCAAGGAGGCGGGTTTGCCTGATATCAAGAAAGATCCTGCAGCCGAGATGTTGGGAACAGATCACAAACCATTCTGGGATCAAGAAGGTGTTCACGACATCTATCGTTCATGGCGCAAAATCTTTGATTCATATCCAGGAGATCGCATGGCGGTTGCAGAAGCTTGGGTAAGTCCCGCTTCTCGCATTGCACGCTATGTACGTGCAGATGAGCTTCAGAACTCATTTAACTTTGAAATGCTCACCACACTGTGGGATGCAGCAGAGATCAAGAAAAAGATTAATAACTCAATTGAAGCATTGGCCGCGGTTGGCGCACCTACTTCCTGGGTATTTAACAACCACGATGTTGTGCGCTCTGTAGATCGCCTTGATCTTGGACTTACAAATCATGGCGATACAACCCTTTCACGTCAGGGAGATCCCAAGAAACTTAATATTGCGCGTGGAACGTTGCGCGCACGCAGTGCAACCTTGATGACACTTGCTCTACCTGGAGGGACCTACCTGTACCAAGGTGAAGAGTTAGCCGTTCCTGAAGTTCGCGATATTCCTGAAGATCGCCTCACTGATCCTCGTTGGAAGATGAGTGGCTATCAAGATCGTGGTCGCGATGGTTGTCGTGTTCCAATTCCTTGGACATCAGATCCAAAGGGTGCATTTGGTTTTTCAACGAATGATTCTTTGAAGCCAGAAGAAGCGTGGTTGCCACAATCATCATGGTGGGGTAAGTATTCAGTTGATAGCCAAGATGGTGTTGAAGGTTCAACACTTTCTATGTATCGCCAAGCCTTAGCGCTACGAAAGCAAGAGCCAGGACTTGGTGATGGACCGATGGAATGGATTGAAGCGGGTAAAGATGTTGTTGCCTTTGAACGTCCAGGAGATTTTGCTTGTTACATCAACTTCGGTGCACCAATTCAATTACCAAGTAATAGTCAGATTTTGGTTGCAAGTGGTCCAGTAACAGGACTTACATTGCCAACCGATACAGCTGTTTGGGTGCGACTGGTTCGTTAATGAAACAGTCAAGAAGGATTCATCCAGCGTGGATCGCTGCGCTAGTCACCTTCTTTACCCTTGTAGCAACCGCAGGTTTTAGATCGGCGCCATCAGTGCTGATTGTTCCACTTGAAGAAGCCTTTGGTTGGGGTCGCGATCAGATCTCATTAGCAATCTCGGTCAATGTTCTTTTGTATGGATTAACAGCACCTTTTGCGGCAGCGCTGATGGAGCGATTTACGGTGCGTAAAGTTGTGATGGGTGCGCTAACAACGGTGAGTACAGGTGCATTTCTCACAACATTTGTGAACGCACCCTGGCAATTAGTTTTAACTTGGGGTGTAATCGTTGGCGTTGGTACCGGTTCCATGGCGTTGGTATTTGCTGCAACCGTTGCAAATCGCTGGTTTGTGAAGCGCCGCGGATTAGTTGTTGGCGGATTAACTGCGGCGGCTGCAACAGGGCAATTGGTCTTTTTGCCGGGCCTGACATCACTATCAGGTACTTTTGGATGGGAATCAATTGGTCTAACAATTGGTACCGCAGCTTTGCTGATGGTTCCCTTTATTTTTATCTTCCTTAAGGAAAAGCCAGCAGATCTTGGAATGCTTCCTTTCGGTGCACCAGCTGATTGGCAACCTCCAGTTAAATCAACAATTCCTGCTGCACAGCTTGCAATTATCACATTGAAAGAGGCGAGTTCGCATAAGGATTTCTGGTACCTAATTGGATCTTTTTTTGTTTGCGGACTTTCAACTAGCGGATTAATTGGGACCCACTTTATTCCCGCAGCTCATGACCATGGAATGATGCAAGTTACCGCTGCCAGTTTGCTCGCTTTAATCGGTGTCTTTGATGTTATTGGAACATTGTTTTCTGGATGGCTAACTGACAAATTTGATCCACGCAGGCTTTTGTTCTTCTACTATTCATTACGTGGGCTTTCATTATTTTTATTGCCTTCAATCCTCTTTGAAACTGTTCATCCATCAACCTTGGTATTTGTGATCTTCTATGGTTTAGATTGGGTAGCAACAGTTCCTCCGACAATCATGTTGTGTCGCACAATCTTGGGTCCAGATCGCGGAACAGTTATTTACGGATGGGTCTTTGCGGCACACCAAATCGGAGGCTCAATTGCAGCTTTTGGTGCGGCTGTATTGCGCGTAAAGCTAGGTGACTACGCACTCTCTTTTTACATAAGTGGTGCCCTTTGTCTTATTACAAGTTACTTTGTACTACAGATTGCAAAGGGTAAATCCACCGCTAGCCTTAACGTATGAGTACCTTTTATGAACAAGTTGGTGGGGAAAAGTTCTTCGCAGATCTTGTTTCACAGTTCTATGCAGTAGTTGCCACAGATCCAATCCTGCGTCCGATGTATCCAGAAACGGATTTGAAGGGTGCTGCCCAACGTTTGCAATGGTTCTTAGAGCAGTACTGGGGCGGACCGAGTACCTATCAGGAAAATCGCGGGCATCCTCGTTTGAGAATGCGTCATGCACAGTTTTCAATCACTCATGAAGCACGTGATGCCTGGCTCAATGCAATGCATAAGGCGGTAGATGGTGTTGAGATTGATCCAGCTCTTAAGGTTGAGCTGTGGGGTTATCTAGAGATGGCAGCAAACTCTCTGGTAAATCAACCAGATTGAGAATGATTTCCAACTTTAAGAATTTCACCGTTTCGTAGGTACCACAAAGTTCCTTGGCCATCACGAACAGTCGTAACGCGTAGTCCAACCTTTTCAACTACACCTTCAATTTCTAGAACTTCAACGGTGTCGCCGACTCCGTATTGATCTTCGATCAACATAAAGATTCCAGATAAAATATCGCGAACTAAGGTTTGTGCACCAAGACCCAGTGCAACACCAACTATTCCAGCCGATGCAATCAAGGGACCTAAATCAAATCCAAATTCGCCAAGTGCCATCGCGGAAGCGACAACCCAGGTTGTAGATTTCAAGGTCGCAGATAGAACTCCACCAATTGTGCTGGCACGTTCCTTTTGGCGGGCGACGATGTTGCGCGGACCAGGAACTAGGTCCACAGATGCCAATTTGTTCATAGCTCGTGTGATTGCCCGAGAGCCAAAGGATTGTATAAGGAGTGCTGCCACCAGAATGGTCAGCACTCGAAGGGGAGTACCCGCCAACCAGTCTAGGAATTCCCGCATAGAATCATTCATGATGGCAAAACTTTATCCAAAATGTCACCTAAATACCGCTGTTCAATACCCACGAGGTCGGGTGTTTTGGTGCAAGATAAACCAATCGGCGCGAGCCACGCGCCAGATCGGGAGCGATTTATGTCGCGCACACTAGTTCTTAATGCCACCTATGAACCATTGGGTGTCATTACAGATCGTCGCGCGCTCATTTTGGTTCTCAATCACAGAGCAACAATGGTTGAAGACAGTGGCGATATTTTAAGGTTTGCTGGCGGACAAGTTTCGCTGCCATCAGTTGTTCGACTTAATAAGTTTGTTCGTATTCCATATCGCCACTCAGTTCCACTCTCGCGCAGAGCAATCTTTGCTCGCGATGGTGGACGTTGCGTTTACTGTTCAGCGCCGGCAACATCTATTGACCATGTAATCCCACGTAGCCGTGGTGGTGGACATAATTGGGAAAACGTTGTTTCAGCTTGCCACAAATGCAATCATGTCAAAGCTGATAAACAATTGAAGGAGCTGGGCTGGAGATTACGCACCTTGCCACGTGAACCTGTTGGTGCAGCGTGGAGAATTCTGGGAACAGGTCGCACAGATCACAGGTGGCTGCAGTACCTAGAGCCATTTGGTGTGGCTGCAGCAACTGCATAAGTAAATTACACTTTCGCCATGCGCAGAAATGAAGGCCCAATCGTAGAGATTCCTGGAATCTCAGTTCTGGAAACTGTTGTCACATTTTTTGTGATTCCAACAGTTATGTTTGTTGTCATCTCTGTTCTTGCTTATGCAATGTCAAGGCCAAAAAAAGCTAAGACATCTGCACTCACAACTATCGAGTGATTAGCGATCTAGTGCTTGAACTTTAAGAGCGCGAATTAAGCCATCCTGAGACTCTTTCACAAGTTTGCGAAGAACCGTTGGTGAGTCTTTTCCGGCACCATTAAGCCAGGCATTTGTTGCATCAACAGTTGATTGCTTCACAATCCATGTTGGATAGAAACCAGTAACAAACTTTGCTGCTGGTTCATATGAACGTGACTCCCAAACAGAGATCAAATTGTCGAAGTACAGATTCACAAATGGTTCTAGCAATGTGCGCTGAATTGGACGCTGGAACCCTGCAACTAGTGCAGAGCGAACAGACGTAGCAACTTCAGCATCCAAACCCTTATTAAACGCATATGCCTTTGCCTCATGATTTGGCATCGCTGCTAAGCAAGTTTCATAGGCTAGGTTTCCAGTTGTTGTGTTGTCCTTGGCAACTTCGGCATCAAGTTCTGCCTTTGTTGTTGCCCCACGCTCAGTCAGAGCGATAAGGAAGTACCAGCGAAGATCCGCATCAACCTTTAATCCCGGTGCACTGCCATCAAGCAGCTCGCGAATCTTTGCCGTCTGTTCTGCGGTTTGTGCATTTATTGCAAATGCACGAGATATCAGTAGTTGAAGATCGCTCCCTGGTACTGATTTTTGTGTCAGAGACCAAAGTCCATCAGCTAACTTTTCGCGGTATGCATCACGGTTTGAATCCTTTGCATACGCCTCCACTGATGTGCCAAGTTGTCCCAGCACAATATTAACGATCGCGTCATCACTTTCACCGGCAAGCCCATTAAGCGCAATTTCGAGGAAATCTGCAGATGAGATTTCAGCATCACGATGCATATCCCAAATTGAAGCCCAGCACAATGCGCGAGCAAGTGCATCATCTAGCTTTCCTAAATGGGTCTTAAGTGTGGCAATCGAACGATCATCAAAACGCAGCTTTGCATATGATAGATCGCGATCATTGATGAGCAAGAGATCGGCAACCTTTTCACCTGCAAGCTCTGCAACAACTGTTGTTTCGCCTACAACATCAAGTTCAACACTCTTACGAAGCTTTAAAGCCTCGCCGCTGATGTCATACAAGCCAACTGCAAGACGATGGGGACGTAACTCCTTTGATCCTGCCGGAATAAGTGGAGCATCTTGCTTAATTGTGATGCTCTTGTAGACAGTGCCATCGATATCTAGTGATGGCCGCAGTGTATTTACACCTGCTGTTTGCAGCCAAGTGTTTACCCATGCACCTAGTTTGCGTCCGCTCGATGCTTCGAGTTCAACCAAAAGATCTTCAAGGGTTGTATTACCCCACGCATGCTTAGCAAAGTACTTCTGCAAACCAGCAATAAATTGTGGGCGACCAACATGTGCAACTAGTTGATGTAAAACTGATGCTCCTTTTGCATATGTGATTCCATCAAAGTTTGCGTTAACTGCTTCCATATCAACCATGTCAGCGATGATTGGGTGAGTAGAGGACAGTTGATCCTGGCGGTATGCCCAATTTTTACGAGCAGAGTTGAACTCTGACCACGCTCCATTGAAACGTGTTGCTTCAGCCAGCGCTAAATATGAAGACCATTCAGCAAATGATTCGTTCAACCATAGATCGTCCCACCATGACATTGTGACCATGTCACCAAACCACATGTGTGCCATCTCGTGAAGAATTGTGTTAGCACGTGAAAGGTAGGCCTTGTCTGGCATGTGGCTGCGGAAAACCAATACATCTTCGCGGAAAGTTACCGCTCCTGCGTTTTCCATGGCACCAAAGTTAAAGTCAACTACTGCAATCTGGTCGTACTTCTCAAATGGATAGGCCAAACCAAAGGTCTTTTCAAAGTATTCAAAGCCTTGCTTTGTAATCAAGAAGATATCTTCTGGATCTAGGTACTGCATCATCGATTTGCGGCAGTAGATTCCGAGCGGGATTTCTTTCTGCCCCTTATAGACATCATGAACAGATGAGTAAGGACCAGCTATTAGTGCATCCAAATATGTTGCGATACGTGGAGTTGTTGAGAACTTCCATTCAATTTGATCGCCCTTTGTAACCTTTGACTCAACTGGGTTGTTAGAAACAGCTTGCCAATGTCCTGGAGTTGTAACAGTTAAGGTAAATGTTGCCTTTAAAGCAGGTTGATCAAAGCATGGAAACATGTTGCGAATGTGGGCGGTCTCACCTTGTGAGTACAGATAAACCTCACCATCGGAAGGATCAACAGAGCGTTGCAAACCTTCACCAGATTTGGAGTATTCAGCTTCAATCTCAATAATCAAATGATTGTCTGCAGCCAAGTTTGTGAGGAAAATGCTTTCGCCATCAAAGTTGCTTGTATCTACTGCAACACCATTAAGAGTTGCGCTAATTACAGAGCGACCAACAGCATCGATAAATGTTGCATAGCCAGGCTTGTTACATGTGAATGAAACCTCTGACTTTGAGTAAAAGGTTTCCTCGCCCTTTGTGACATCAAGGGTCACTACATAACTGTTGATATAGAGATGGTCGGCACGCTCTTTGGCTTCAGCACGACTCAAATTCAAACCTGGCACTTGTAGCTCCTTCTGGATCAATTCTGCGATTCTTGGGATTTTGTAGGTTCTTATCCAACCATGACACAGTTGCCCCATGGAACGCCCATCGGTACGTAGCTACAGTATCCGCGGATCTCGAATTACCGAGGCTCAGCGAGCGGCTAAAGATGCCCTGCAAAAGGTTCATGGAATTGAGTTCACACAACAAGAGATAAATCTTTCTGAGATCTTTCCAAAGAGCGAGAAGGTAATCATGGAGATCGGCTTTGGCATGGGGGAGGCCACTGCATTTATCGCCAGGAATCACCCTAACAATGGATATATCGCAGTTGATGTTCATCCACCCGGAATTGGAAAGTTGCTATCACGTATAGTCGAGGATGATCTGACCAACATTAAAGTTATCGAAGAAGATGTTCATGTTGTTTTACAAAACATGATCCCTGACAATTCCCTTGATGGAATACACCTTTTCTTTCCAGATCCATGGCCGAAGAAAAAGCACAATAAGCGCCGCATTGTTAATGAAGCTTTCTTAGCTTTGATCCACCCAAAGATAAAAACAGGTGGGTTCATTCATATTGCAACTGACTGGGTTCCTTATGCAGAGAGCATTCAAGAAGTTTTTGCATCTTCAAACTTTTTTACTGGAGGAGTAATTGAGAAACCGGATTGGCGTCCAGTTACTCGATTTGAAGGTCAGGGTATTGATAAAGATCATGCAGTTAATGACATGATGTACACAAAGGTTTAAAGCGAACCTTCATTTTCATACTTGGCGATCTTATTAATTCTGCGAATGTGGCGTTCATCATTTGAAAATGGTGTCTCGATAAATGCATCAATAATTGCTTTGCACTCTTCAATTGAGTGCATTCTGCCGCCGATTCCAACCACATTTGCATTGTTGTGATCGCGACCAAGCTTTGCGGTCTCAACGCTCCAAGCCAGAACTGCGCGAACGCCCTTGACCTTGTTGGCTGCGATCTGCTCACCATTTCCAGAACCACCCAAGACGATGCCTAGGGATGATGGATCTGCAACAGTTGCGATCGCCGCTGGAATACAAAAATCAGGGTAATCATCAACCGCGTCATATTGGTAGGGACCGTGGTCATTTACATCATGACCTTTGCTCTGCAAATACTCAACAAGGGCTGCTTTCAATTCCAAACCAGCGTGATCGCTACCAATATGAATGCGCATATGCGCATCTTGCCACGGGAAGAGAAAAACCCGCCAAGTGATTGCTCACGTGGCGGGCTTTTACTTCTTAGGAGGAAGTGTTTTTACAACTTAGTGACGTGGACCTTTGCCCATTCCCTTATGACCCATGTGATCTTTTCCGTTCTTAGGGCCCTTAATTGAATCAACCATCTTGGTTATACGATCGGTCAGGTTCGCCTTGATCGTCGTTGCCTGAGCAGCGGTTAATGTGCCAGCTGCTACGCGAGCATCAATCTCCTTTGTCTCTAGCGCAACAAGAGCTGAGATCAGTGCAGGCTTCTTGGCACCTGCAATTGCTCCAAGAGTTTCTCCTGCTGCAAGACGAGACTTAATTGTTGCTGCATCAATTCCAAGTGTTGAAGCAACCAATGCCTCAACCTCTGCACGATGGGCTTCATGTGCCGCCTTGTTAGCAGACTTGTTTGCGTCCATCTTTGCCTTGAATTCATCAAACTTCTTCGCAATCGCATCAGCTTGTGCCTGTGTGATTGTTCCTGCCTTTACGAGATCAGCAAGGATCGTTGTTTTTGCAACACCCTTACCTGCTTCATCATGTGCTGAAGCAACTCCAACAGATCCTGCGGTCAATGCGGCAATTGTGATTGCAACCGCTGCCACTCTCTTCTTTGATGACATATGTATGTCCTCTCGTTAGTAGTACTAGCCCTGACCCCTCGTCATCGACTACCTGTAATTAACAGGTTAATGCTGTGGATTTTAGCCACTGAACCTGAAAAAACCCTCAGAGAAATTTAGAGTTATATGCGGGGATTTCCTTACGCATGCGGAATATCCCCCTTCGGTATCCCTTATTCGCCATGCAAGCTCACAGGTTCAGACTCAGATCCCCACGTAGAAATCTTGGTGAACCATGAAAGGCCGTAAATCATTACTTTCAATCACTCTCGCATTTTCAGTAGCGATGCTTCCGTCAGCGATCGCTGCTGAGAAAACCAACACAAAAGCCGCTGGACCATCACCAACAACCGTAGTAAATACGATTCTTAGTGGTGCAGGTGCACCTGCTAAGACATCAGGTATCAATGGTGATTTCTATATCGATACTAAAAATTTGAATCTCTATGGACCAAAGACAAAAGGTGTTTGGAAGATCGCTTCATCATTAAGAGCGATAGAAATTCCGATCATTACAAATGTTGTTGGTGACCGTGGATCCACCGGGGCACAGGGCGACAAAGGAGAAAAGGGCGATCAGGGCGACAAAGGAGAAAAGGGCGATAAGGGTTTAACTGGCGACAAGGGACCAACGGGTGATAAAGGCGCAACTGGGTCACAAGGTATTCAAGGGATTGCAGGCGCAGTTGGAGCGACAGGTGCAACAGGAGCTAAAGGTGAAACAGGCGCTACTGGTGCAACAGGTTTACAAGGTGCAACTGGTCTACAAGGTTTAACAGGTGCTACAGGATCTGCTGGAGCAACTGGTCCTCAAGGATTAAAGGGCGATACCGGCACAACTGGTTCAACTGGTGCGACCGGTTCTAC
>JAGWVL010000056.1 GCA_018970885.1 Actinomycetales bacterium | reverse complement strand
TGTTGCCATTGCGCTAGGTGTTGTGCTCATTGTTTATGCATTTAAGGGTCGCCAATCACAAGCGCGACGTATTACTAACTGGAGGCAACGTCGCTAATGGTTTTTACAATTCCTGAAGGTTTGCATCCAGATTTAAATCCACTGGCATGGATCGTTGGAACCTGGCGCGGAAGAGGTCACGGAGAATATCCCGGCATCGAACCCTTTGAATACGCACAAGAGGTTGTCTTTAACCATGATGGTCGCAACTTTCTTAACTACTTTTCTCGTTCCTGGATCATTGATGAACAAGGCGAGATCATTCGCCCCGGTGCGTCAGAGGCTGGTTTCTGGCGAGTAAAGCCCAACAATGTTTTAGAGGTTGTTATTTCACACAACACCGGAATTACTGAAGGTTGGGTTGGACAGTTTGTCGGTGCAAAGATTCAATTAGTTTTAGATCAAGGTTATTCAGCACCATCGGCAAAGATTGTTACAGCAGGTGCGCGTTTATATGGACTTGTAGAAGGACAGTTGTTTAGCTCATATGACATGGCCACCAATGGTCATGAGCTACAAGCCCACATTTGGTCATCATTAGAACGTCAAGCCCAATAAATGAAAAATAACTAGCAATGTTGGGTGAAGTTTTAGCCGAAGTCACACGTAGCGGGGTAGTTGAATCTGTTCACGCAGGCCATCTTGTTTTGCTGAACGCTGATGGATCAATCCTTTTTCAAAAGGGAGATCCAACCTTAGATATTTACTCACGCTCATCGCTTAAATCAATTCAGGCAGCTGCAATGGTGCGTGCTGGGTTAGCTATTGAGCCACGTTTATTGGCTTTGGTCTGTGCATCTCATTCAGGTACCCCGATGCATCAACAAGGAGCTCTTGCGATCTTGGCAAAGGCAGGGCTAGATGAGCACTCATTGCAATGCATCTTGGATCGCCCATTAGATGAAGAGCTTCGCCGCACATCAGAACCAACACGATTAGCTATGAACTGCAGTGGAAAGCATGCCGGAATGCTTGCAACCTGCGTTATTAATGGCTGGCCAACAGATACATATTTGGATCCATCACATCCTTTGCAACTTGCGATTAAGGCAGAGGTTGAAGCGCTGAGCGGTGAAAAGGTAACAATTACAAGTGTTGATGGTTGCGGTGCCCCGCTATTTCTCTTTTCATTGTTGGGTCTTGCTCGTGCAATTCGAAATTTAACGATTAGTGCAGATCACATCCATCAGGATGTTGTGCAAGCCTGTCGTGATTTTCCAGAAATGGTTGCAGGTCCGGGCAGATTAGGAACAAGGATGATGCAAAACATTCCAGGGTTGTTTATGAAAGAGGGCGCTGAAGCTGTCAACGTTGCATCACTACCTGATGGACGAACTGTGGCGATCAAGATCAGCGATGGCAATCAACGTGCAATGTCTGCAATTACCGCTGCAGCACTTGCCAAGTTTGGTGTTGATGCCAAAGAAGAGCCGATCAATACTCTTGGCGGTGGCCTACCAGTAGGCAGTATTCGCGCAACGCTGTAGATAGGCGTACCCTTAAAGCTCTATGAATGGCCGTATTGCAACTGTAATGGTGCACACCTCGCCCCTGGATCAACCAGGTATTGGCGATGCTGGCGGCATGAATATTTATGTTTTGGAATCTGCCCAACGCATGGCTGCGATGGGTGTTTCAGTAGATATCTTTACCCGTCGCACCGATGCCAATGCGCCAGAGATTGTTGAAATTTCACCGGGAGTTCGCGTTCGCAACATTGATTGCGGGCATGGATCCCTCACAAAGGAACAGTTGCCGGCACATATTGCAGGTTTATCACGTGAGTTTTTGCGGATCTTAAAGAGTGAAAATTACGATGTGATTCACTCTCATTACTGGCTATCGGGCAAGGTAGCGATGCCAGCGGCAAAAGAGCTTGATATTCCTTTGGTGCACACCATGCACACCATGGCACGGGTTAAGAATTTAAATTTGGCTGAAGGTGAAAGCCCTGAGCCAATGATTCGCGTGCAGGGCGAAACCCAGGTTGTGGCAGCGGCAAATGCATTGATAGCAAATACCGATGCCGAGGGTGCCAGCCTGGTTTCTTTATACGATGCCTGTCCGGATAATGTTCATGTTGTTACTCCAGGAGTTGATCTTTATACATTTACTCCAGAGCGTGGTCGTGTTGCAGCGCGCACAATAGTGGGTTTGCCACAGGATGCACTTGTTGTCTCCTTTGTTGGTCGTATTCAGCCACATAAAGGTCCAGAGGTTTTAATCCGTGCAACTAGTGAACTTGTTAAGCACTCACCTTTGCTTCGTCATAAGTTAGTAGTCAACATTATGGGTGGGGCATCCGGTGCAAACACTGATGAAGTTGATCGTCTAAAAGAGTTAACAACCTGGCTTGGAATCGATGATGTAGTTCGCTTCGAGCCACCCGTTGCTCGTAAAGATTTAGCGCAGTGGTATCGCGCCGCAGATTTAGTAGTTGTTCCAAGTTACAGCGAGAGCTTTGGTTTAGTTGCACTTGAAGCACAAGCCTGCGGAACACCGGTAGTAGCAACTGCGGTGGGTGGACTTCGTACCGCCGTTGCCGATGGTATTTCCGGCGTTTTAGTTGATGGACATGATCCAAAGGCGTGGTCATCTGTCATCTCTCGTTTACTGCAAGAGCCGCAGCGTCGTGTGCTGCTTTCCATGGGTGCGATCGAACATGCTTCTCACTTTGGCTGGGATGCAACCGCCCGCGGAACGCTAGATATTTACGATCTTGTCATCGGTGAAGCACGCAAATCATTGGAAGCGTAAATGGCTGGCATTGATCCACGAGTAAC
>JAGWVL010000055.1 GCA_018970885.1 Actinomycetales bacterium | reverse complement strand
GACATACCCCAGGGCACCAATGAGTCCAACTGCTGGAACTACCCACCAGATTAAAGCTGCGAAAGCGTTGGACATGAGCCCAGCCTACTAGTTAGTGCTGCGTAGCGCAGACCAGTGTCGGGAATGCATCTCTGGGAATGCATCTCTGGGAATGCATCTCTGGGAATGAAATGGCATGCGAAATTGTTCCAACACTGGGAGGATTGATCCATGACACCTTTTGGCTTCACGCCAGGAAACTCAGATGACTCTAATGAGCCAGATGATTTTGCTGCCATGATGCAACAGATGCAGCAACAGATTCAAGAGCAGTTTTCAAAGCTGGGAATTAATCCATCGGGTTTTGGTAGTTCAACTGAAGCACTTCCCAAGAACCTTGTTCGCGATACCGCCAAGAAGTTTGCGACCGGACAAGGTTCAGCTCCCATAGGGGCAAATGATGTCTCAGATATAGAACAAGCATTTTTAATTGCAGAGTTATGGCTCAACGATGCAACCTATTTCCCACAATCTCCTCACACCGGAAATGCGGCGCTTGCTCGTACCGATTGGGTGGACACAACCTTGGCGGGTTGGCACACAACTGTTGAACCGTTGGCGATTGGTCTGTCCTCTGCAATTGGTGAACTTCTTAAGCAAGCAGGTACAGGTGATGGCACACCTCTTGGTGGAGATGATCCTTCACGTCAGGAGAACATGCAGCTTCCCATCGGAATGATCTCCGCTCTTCTCAACTCATTTATTGGTTCTTTGATCGCAACCCAACTGGGACAAGCGATTGGGGGGTTAGCCGGCAAGGTGACTGGCGCACATGATGTGGGATTACCGCTGATTGATGCTGCTTATCCGACCCTGGTTCCGCAAAATATTAGGGAATGGGGTACCGATCTTGATATTCCAATGGAAGAGGTTCGCATCTTCCATGCCTTGCGTGAAGCTGCGATTGCACGATTGTTTGCACATAACCCGTGGTTAGTTTCTTACATTCGCACAGCGATTACCGATTATGGCAAGGGCATCAACATTGATATGGATGCGATTCAAGAACAAGCACAACGTGCACTTGAATCAGGCGATGGCTTTGATCCATCTAATCCAGAAAGTTTCACAATTGCACTCAATGATGGAATTTTCACACCACAAGAATCTCCTGCACAACGTGCTGCGTTAAGTAAGTTAGAGACAGCCCTTGCATTGATTGATGGATGGAGCGAAGAGGTTGTAACACTTGCCGCAGGTGATCGTCTTCCAAATATTGCAGCGCTTCAAGAAACTTTGCGACGTCGTCGTGCAACATCTGCACCTGCGCAACAACTATTTTCTTCACTCCTAGGTTTACAAGTTTCTCCACGGCTTGCTCGAGAAGCAACAGCTTTTTGGAAGCAAGTTCGCGAGTTGAAGGATGTTGAATCACGTGATCGAGTGTGGAGTGGAATCCTTCCAACTGTAGATGATCTATTAACACCTGAGAGTTTCATGAAGAGCCTTGAAGTGCCCGATGATTTATCTGGATTACTCTAGAAATAGAAAAGCGAACTCCCCGGTCACTTGCTCTAAGTCAGCCTTCCCCTTGCTGACGTAGAACTGTTATCCGAGGAGTTCGTAGTCGTAAAGTAAGTCTTTCGGGACGGTTTATCAAATGAGAACCACGTTGACAGCGGGTGTTTTTGTCCGATTGTGGCGAATTTTTCGGGCCATTTAATTGAAGCGAAAAGGTTGCACCGTTCCTTTAGTCGCGGCGGCGATGATCTGTGTAGCCAGTAAAAAGAAATCGCGTTATCAATCCCTCAATCTCTCAAGGTTTAGTTGAGAGATGTCCTACTATTTTTCAATGACCATCTACCAAGAGAATTTTCCAAAGCAGGAAAGCTCTCACCCTTTAGTAGAACAGACCTTGGATGGCCAAACATTGCCTGGAATCTCAGAGGGCGAGATCATCGTCATCAGATCGACCCGTAGAAAGAAAAATATCTCTGCATATCGCCAAGGTGGACGGATCGTTGTCTCAATTCCCGCTCGTATGAGCAAGGCCGATGAGCGAGCAATGGTCCCTGAGATGGTTGCCAAGATCCGTGCGCAGGAGGCAGCGGCCACGATAAGCCAGGAACGACTCTCAAGCAGGGTTGATGAGCTGCTCACCGAGTTCGCCCCTGAAATCTCCCTACGCCCATCCTCCATTACATGGAAAGGAATGCGCGAGCGCTGGGGCTCATGCACCAGCACCGATAGAACTATCCGGATCTCCGACCGGTTGAAGGGGGCACCGAATTATGTGCTCGATTATGTGCTCTTTCATGAAGCGATCCATCTGCAGTTTTTTGACCATGGCGCTGAGTTCAAGGCGCTGCTCTCTAGATTCCCCCTTGAAGCTCAGGCGGAGGCGTATTTGAGCGGATATGAGGCTGCCGAGAACGCTTTAACCGCCCCAGAAGCGCTTAAAAAACTTCTCAATAAAGGTGCGTAGTTAGGCTCATTTGAGCGTGTTGGCGAGTAACCTCATACTCGAGCGCCTGCCCCATACGGGGAGCATCCCAATGGGATCGCAAGCGTCGATAGGAGGAAAAGAATGAGTGCAGAGACATACAAAGGTGACGCTTACTGCGTTAAGTGCAAAGAGAAGCGTGAATTCGAAGGAACTGTAAAGGTTTCTGACTCTGGTCGTCGCATGGCACAAGGCATCTGCCCAGTGTGTGGCACCAAGGTCAATCGCATCCTTGGCAAAGCACAGTAATTAAATTTCGTTCCGCGTAGGTGAGCTCTTGTTCACCTGCGAACGTCTAGCGTTACAAAAGGCCCTCGCACTATCCGGTGCGGGGGTCTTTTGCTG
>JAGWVL010000054.1 GCA_018970885.1 Actinomycetales bacterium | reverse complement strand
AAGACGAAGTCGTAATTCATCGCCTACTTTTAACCGCTTTGGATCTGTCACGATCTGGCCATCGGCTAACTGAACAACTGAGTACCCGCGATCCAATGTTGATTGCGGTGATAAAGCCCGCACACGTGCCTTGATCTGCTTGAGCTCCTCTTTGGCCAACTTCAAGGATGAGCCAAAGGAGCGGTTGGATCTATCACGCAGCCCAGTAATCATTTCAGCTCTTGTCGTGATTAATACATGGGGGTCCTTCATCACTGGACGGTTTTTAAAGTTAGTAATACGTGTGAATTCAATATCTAAACGATTGACCAGTGTGCGACGGGCACGATCTCGCATCGCTTCGATCATTGCAATCTCTTCCGAAATATCTGGAACGACTCTCTTGGCAGCATCTGTCGGCGTCGATGCTCGGTAATCAGCAACTAGATCCAACAATGGCGAATCCTTTTCGTGGCCAATGGCAGAGACAATGGGCGTTGTGCAGGATGCAGCCAATCGCACTAGCCCCTCATCGCTAAATGGCAGCAAATCTTCAAAGGAGCCACCGCCACGGGTAATGATGATGACCTCTACATCTTTGTTAGATTCTAGCTCGCGTAGCGCATCTGATACTTCGCTGACCGCTGCTGCGCCTTGAACAGTTACCTCACGGATTTCAAATTGAACACTGGGCCAGCGACGCTTTGCATTTTCAACAACATCTTTTTCAGCATCGGTATTGCGACCACAGATCAAACCAATCACCTTTGGCAGTAATGGAAGTGCAACCTTGCGATCTGAGTTAAACAACCCTTCACCTGCTAATTGATTTTTTAACGCCTCTAAACGTGCAAGAAGTTCTCCAACGCCAACCTGACGGATCTCGCGAGCCGAAAATGAGAGCGATCCATTTTTTGTATACCAAGCAGGTTTTGCATACATAACGATGCGTGCGTTGTCAGGTAGAGGTTTAACTGCAGCAATAACTGATTTATGACACATCACTGAAATTGACATATCAACGCTGGGATCACGTAGCCGCATAAATGCCATCATTCCGCTGCGTTCATTGAGTTCGCTGATTTCGCCCTCAATCCAGATTGGGCCTAAACGATCGACATACTCCTTGATCGCCTCTGAAACGGTGCGAACCGTTGCTGGGGCCTGACTTGAAGTTTCGAACATGGGATGAGCCTAATAGACTGCCCCTATGGCTAAGAGAGTTCTGCTGGCAGCGCCTCGCGGATATTGCGCAGGGGTAGATCGCGCTGTAATCACCGTTGAAAAAGCACTCGCTCTCTATGGCGCACCGGTCTATGTTCGCAAGCAGATCGTGCACAACGTTCATGTGGTTACCTCGCTCGAGGCAAAGGGTGCGATCTTTGTTGATGAAACTGATCAAGTCCCAGAAGGTAAAACGGTAGTTTTCTCAGCCCATGGAGTTTCTCCCATGGTGCATGAGGAAGCAGCTGCGCGAAACCTCAAGACAATTGATGCAACCTGCCCACTAGTAACCAAGGTTCACCACGAGGTTCGCCGCTTTGCGACAGAGGATGCAGAGATTTTATTAATTGGCCACCATGGCCATGAAGAGGTTGAGGGAACTTCGGGAGAGGCACCAGAAAAGGTCCGCATCGTCGATGGTCTAGAAGGTGCTCGCACAATTCAACCCACACCAGGTAAGAAGTTGATCTGGCTTTCACAAACTACTTTATCTGTAGATGAAACTATGGAAACTGTTGCAATTCTGAAAGAGCGTTTCCCAGATATCCAAGCACCACCAAGTGATGACATTTGTTATGCGACGCAAAATCGCCAAGAAGCGATCAAGGTCATTGCACCTCAGGCTGATTTAGTAATTGTTGTGGGATCACAAAACTCAAGTAACTCAGTGCGCCTGGCAGAGGTTGCCCTTGAATATGGTGCCAAGGCATCACATTTGATTGATTACGCTGAAGAGATTCAGGATCACTGGTTTACAAATGTAGAAACAATCGGTGTCACAAGTGGTGCATCTGTTCCCGAGATTTTGGTGAAGGATGTTTTAGCTGTTCTTGCCGAACATGGTTTCCGCGATGTTCAAGAGATTACAGCTGCAGAGGAGTCATTACTTTTTGCCTTGCCACCTGAGCTTCGTAAGGATATGAAGGCGGCGGGCCAGGTTTAATCTGCCTGTTGCGCAGCTCTTTTTTTGGATGGCTTTGACTTCGCTTTTTCATTCAAATATACAAACCAGCCGTAGAGCGCGGAAATGATTAAAAATGGCGCCTCTGATGCCAGGGCTGCGATGAAATCAATACCAACTCGTGAAGGCCTAAAACCATCCAGCAAGATTGTTAAAGCAAGTGCTGTTCCAGCAAAGGCCAACGGGGGAGTTACCACTGAAACATAGGTTGTACCGGGACGGCCAAAGCGAATAGAGGCAAAGGTTGCCGCACAGATAGCGATTCCGGTCAGGATTCCAACACCGGTACGAATCGTCATCTCAATAAAGACAAAGAAACCGATAAAGAGGAGCTGTAAAACAACGATGCCCTGCTTTTTTAATCCAGGACCCTGGATCTGCAACCTTTGAACTGTGCTCATCGTTCATCTACCTCTTCTGCATCGATGTAATCATCTACTGATTCAAGCTCTGCGTTTTTCAGATCGCGAACCGCACCAGGGGCTTCAGGATACTCAATGGCCAACTTATCTTTATCCCCGGTGACACCTAAGTTATGAATTCTTCGAGCAGGTGCCAAAACAGTCTTTTCCGCTGTTGGTACAAGGTCCTCATACGCCTTGGAGGTCTGAGAGATCGCCTTTCCAACTGCAACGATTTTTGAATGGAGCAAGGTGATGTTCTTTAAAAAGGTACTTGCAACCTTTTGAATCTCATCAGCATTTTCCGCTAACTTATTGCGGGTAAAGATGTATCCAATGGTGCGCAGTAGCGCCATCATCGATGTTGGAGTCGCAACGGTAACGCCAACCTTGAAAGCCTTTTCGAGGAACATTGGATCTAAGCGCAAAGCCTCAGATAGCAAGGT
>JAGWVL010000022.1 GCA_018970885.1 Actinomycetales bacterium | reverse complement strand
CTCTTTGACCGAACTGTCTCAACTTTTGTTTCCTAGTAGATGCTTTGGCTGCCAAAAACTTGGTCCAAGTATTTGTTCAATTTGCAGAATTAGTTGGCACCCACTTTATTATCAAACAAAGATTGACAATTTAACTGTGCATTCATCGCTGCTCTATACTCCGACAGCTTCCAAAATCATTCTGGCTGCAAAAGAACAAGGGATCAAAGGTGCAGATGAATTAATTATTGAAGCAATAATTCATGCGGTCGAAAAATCTAAGATTGATACAATCTTGGCCCGATTAGTTCCGGTTCCATCAAGTGCATCCTCACAACGTCGACGGGGTCGTAGTTTTATTGTGGATTTAGTTGCCAAGATTTCCGATAGAACCGGCATTCAAATGCTAGATTGTTTACAAATTTCACGTCGAGTACTGGATCAAAGTGGTTTGCATCGAGAACAACGGACTGCAAATCTTGCAGGGGCCTTTCAATTAACATCACAAGCCAGAGGAGAGCTGATTCTCATAGATGATGTGGTGACTACTGGGGCAACCCTGCGAGAGGCCTTGCGAGCGGTTAATTCGCAGGGTTTTCGCGCTGTGGGCTCAGTCTCCGCGGTTACCGCCTGCGTTGCCCAACCTCTACGATAAGGGCTTGGAATTGGGTCACACCCTTACTGAGAGGCCAGGTCAATGCCAGCGTTTGTAGACAAGATTTTGCGTGCAGGCGAGGGACGCATCCTCCGCGAACTGAGCAAGATCGTTGCCTTGGTCAATGCGCAAGAGGCTCGCTTTTCAGCGATGTCAGACTCTGAGCTACGCGAGCAAACCCTTTTATTTCAAGCAAGGTACGCCAAAGGTGAAACCCTTGATGAACTACTTCCAGAAGCTTTTGCAGTTGTCCGCGAAGCGGGCCGTCGCACATTAGGTCAGCGTCACTATGACGTTCAACTTATGGGTGGTGCAGCAATGCACAAAGGCAATATCGCTGAAATGCGTACGGGTGAAGGAAAGACTTTAGTTGCAACTCTTCCATCTTATTTGAATGCACTTGCAGGTCGCGGTGTTCACATTGTCACAACAAATGATTACTTGGCAGAGCGCGATAGTGAGTGGATGGGTCGAGTTCATAGATTTCTAGGTTTAAAGGTAGGCGTCATTCTTGCCAACATGTCTCCAGCTGAACGGCGCGAAGCCTACGCAGCCGACATCACATACGGCACAAATAATGAGTTTGGTTTTGATTACCTTCGCGACAATATGGCCTGGTCTCTTGATGAGTGCGTGCAGCGCGATCACTTCTTCGCGGTAGTAGATGAGGTTGACTCGATTCTGATCGATGAGGCACGCACACCATTGATTATTAGTGGACCTGCAGATAAGGCCACTAAGTGGTACGTAGAGTTTGCAAACTTAGTTCAAAAACTCCAGCGCGATGTGCACTACGAAGTTGATGAAAAGAAAAAGACCTCAGGAATTCTTGAAGAAGGTGTAACTAAGGTTGAAGAACTATTGCAGATTGGAAACCTTTACGAGGCTGCTAATACTCCAATGATCGGCTACCTCAATAACGCTATCCGCGCAAAGGAGTTATTCAAGCGCGATAAGGATTATGTTGTAATGAATGGTGAACTACTTATCGTTGATGAGCACACCGGCCGCATGCTTGCTGGTCGCCGCTACAGCGAGGGATTACATCAAGCGTTAGAAGCTAAAGAACGTATTGAAATTAAGGATGAAAATCAGACTCTGGCAACCATTACCTTGCAGAACTACTTCCGTTTATACGACAAATTGTCAGGTATGACTGGAACTGCAACAACTGAAGCCTCCGAATTCCAACAAATTTATAAGTTGGGTGTTGTTCCAATCCCAACAAATCGTCCATCACAACGTATTGATTCACCGGATTTGGTTTACAAGACAGAGGTTGGAAAATTTGCGGCGGTAACGGCAGATATTGTTGAGCGCCACCGCAAGGGTCAGCCTGTGTTAGTTGGAACTGTGAGTGTTGAAAAATCAGAGGAGCTATCAGCATTTTTACGCAAAGCAGGAGTTCCACACGAAGTATTGAATGCTAAGCACCACGAGCGCGAAGCTGCAATTATTGCTCGCGCTGGTGTTAAGGGTGCGGTAACTGTTGCAACTAACATGGCAGGTCGCGGTACAGACATCATGTTGGGTGGAAACCCAGAGTTTATGGCCGATTTTGAACTACAGCGCCGCGGAATATCACCCGTAGATAACGCTGAAGAGTATGAAAAGGAATGGCCAGCAGAGATTGCACGTCAAAAGGCTGCGGTTGAAAAGGGACATGAAGAGGTTGTTGCACTAGGTGGTCTCTATGTCCTTGGAACAGAGCGTCACGAATCCCGTCGTATAGATAATCAGCTACGTGGTCGTTCAGGTCGTCAAGGCGATCCAGGTGAGTCACGTTTCTACTTATCGCTACAAGATGACTTGATGCGCCGATTTAATTCAGGAATGGTTGAGCGTTTCTTAACCGCAGCTGGATTACCTGACGATGCACCAATTGAGTCCAAGATGGTTTCTAACGCAATTCGATCAGCCCAGACACAGGTTGAGGCTCAGAACTTTGAAATGCGTAAGAATGTTTTGAAGTATGACGATGTTATGAATCGCCAGCGCACCGTTATTTACAGTGAACGCCGCTTGGTTCTAGAGGGTGCAGATATCAAGGAACAAGTCTCTACTTTTGTGTCAGATACTTTGACTGCATATATCGCGGCTGCAACCGCTGAAGGCTATGCAGAGGATTGGGATCTTGAGACCTTATTTACGGCGCTCAAGACAATCTATCCAATCTCATTTACTATCGAACAACTTGAGGCCGAGGCAGGATCACGAGTAGGACTAGATGCAGATTTCATCACCGCTCGAGTGCTTGAAGATTGCCATGCGGCATACGCAAAGCGCGAGGAAGCCCTTGGTGCTGATGTAATGCGCGAACTCGAGCGAAAGGTTTTACTTTCTGTTCTTGATCGCAAATGGCGCGAACACCTTTACGAGATGGATTACTTACAAGAGGGAATTGGTTTAAGGGCAATGGCTCAACGCGATCCACTTGTTGAGTATCAAAAAGAGGGCTTTGATTTATTCGCAGCGATGATGGATGGAATTAAAGAAGAGATTGCAGGATTTGTCTTTAACATTGAAGTTACAGTTGAGAGTGCGAGCAATCAAGTTGTAGTTCCAGGACTTGAGGCGCAGCAGTTGCCTCAATCTGGTCTGCAGTACACAGCAGCTGATGAATCAGGCGTTCGTACTTCTGGCAATGTATCTCGAAATGCACCATGTCCATGTGGTTCAGGTAAGAAGTTCAAGCGTTGCCACGGAAGCGCTGCCTAACTTTAGATAAGAGATAGACAAGTACACAGCCAACGTCCATCTAGCCCTTCAAATCTAATCGCTACTACTCGTAGGCGATCTCCAAAACGAACAGTGATAGTTGCTTCGCACACTCCATCTAGGGGTTGAGTAATTCTTGTCTTACGTACTCTTCCAATCTCACTCAGCATTGCCGCACCTTTCTGCAACTCTGAATACACCTTGTAGTGACACAATGACTGAAGTTGCTGTGGTGAACGCCTTCCTGCCCAAATCTCAATTACATTGTGAATAAATTGAAGTAGCAAAGGTTGGATATCTGGAAGCTCGCTAGCTGAAGTTGGCTGCGGAGCAAATTCGGATTCAAATTCCTCACCAAAGGTGCTTGGAACCAGGTATAGCCGAGGTTTTTTAACCTCCTCAATCTTGAGAGCTGGTTTAAAAATTTCAAGGACTGGATGGAGATAATCCTCATTAGGATCGCTAGAAATTGGCAGAAGTTCGATGGTTGTAAAGGTTGGTAGTTGCTCGAATTCACGGTGTGTAGTCATGTGCACACCATTTCGAGATCAAACAGTGGCCTTATCCCTCATAAGTATTTAAAAGCTTCATACCTTTGACCGATTGTGGATGAGGTCTAGTAGCTAGTCTTTGCAACGCCTTGGGTACGATCATGAAAAATAAAAAGAGCTCCTTTAACGCCCGAATGCCCCTAGCGATAACCTTGATTATCGCTGCCTTTGTTTCAGCCTTCTTTATCTCGACATACTCAAATAGGGGTGCAAATTACTGGGTGGTTGCCAATTCCTTTGCGCCAGGACATCTGATCACCCAATCCGATCTCGTCGTATCACACTTAAATCTCGGTAGTAGTTCGGCGAATTACTTAAGTACTGCAGATCAAGTTATTGGTTTAGTCGCAACGCAAAATATGTCAGTAGGCGAGGTGCTTTCAACTAGTGATGTCATAAGCTCATCAGATGCGTTGAGTACTAGCGCCGTGCCCTTGAGTCTGCGCTCTGCAGACTTAGCAGCAGGAGTACGTGTTGGAGATTCTGTTGACATTTATTGGGTACTGGATTCTCGCAATGGAGAAGGTGTTATGGATCCTATTTTGATACTTGGTGGAGTGAATTTGGTAGGTCTTGATGATTCAAAGAATGCAATTGGGGGCGAAGTCAAAATTACGGTAGCCATTGAAGAAACTCAGGTGCTACGACTCTTAAGTGCAACCACACAAGGTCGAATGGTAGTGGTACGTGCTTATGTCTGAGCTTGAGATGCCTACCGTTATAACTGCAATTGCTAATCCAGAAGCTGAAGGTTTTGTTGCCGCGACTTTGTATGCACAAGGCTGGAATGTTGTGTTTCGAGCCATTGATTGGTCTTCTTTACACACTTACGTCCAGACTAATCCTTCGGAATCTTCGCAGGCGCTTTTGATCTATGGCACCGATCTACCAAGTGCGAGCAAGCAATTAATTGATACTCTGCAAGGAAGAGTACGACAGCTCATCGGGTTTTCAATTTCTGCATCTGGATCTGAAGCGTTTGGAGCAGTACATTCCTTACCAACCGTGGGAACTGATTTAATCTCGTTGGTTCGGGGGTTTGTCCGCGCTCCGATGGTCCGCACCGGTGCCATGACACAACGCAAGCCAAGAACCTCAAAGGTCATAGCAATTGGTTCAGCAGGCAGTTACACCGGCTGCACCTTGATCGCACTTAATCTTGCTATGGAGATTAGTTTGCTTGAAAAATCAACCTTGCTAATAGAAGCAAATTTTCGGGCCCCGTCCATAGCTCCCGTTTTATCAATGAGAAATATCGCTGATGGCTCGACTTGGAAAACTATTGCACCGAACTTTGCACTCTCCGAGGTAACTCAAGAATCCGCTGATCTGCTGGAAGAGTTTATAAATAAAGCAACTCAAGAGTTTGAATACATCATCATCGATATCGGTTCTATTTCAGGGCTTTCAAACCGATTAACCGATAGACGCTGGACATCAATTGTTACTACATGGTGTTGTGATCAAGCAGATGAATTAATGATTGTTTCAAGAGCGGATCATCTTGGACATTATCGTTTGACCCAAGTTATTGCTCTGATTCAACAGACATCTATCCGAGCAAACCTGAGCTTTACGCAGAACATGAAATCTGCAGGTAAACGTGGTGAAGTTGAAATGGCACGTTTCCTCACCGCTACAACTGCGCTTAAGCCCATTAGAGTTCAAAGCTTGAAGGAAGATAGTAGGTCAGTTAGCGCGGCAGAAGATGAACATGCCACCCTGGTAGAGACCAATGAACGCTCAAATCTGCGTAAATCGATCGCAGCATGCGCCCTCGAAATCACTTCTTGAGATCTATTACTATGGGTGAATGCGTGCTTACCTTCCCATTAGTCATAAGGAGCTTGAAGCCTTTCTACTGAGCAAGAGTATTGATGCTGATGAGGTATTTGCGCCAACTCAAACCTTTATAGCCAATAATCTTGATTGTGATGAGGAGGAGCTTGAGTATTTACTCTCGGTAACAGCGGGTGAGCAAGCTTTGGAGCTTCGATTATCTGAAAAAGCTCCAGGGATCGTTTTAGCCTTTGAAATAACAGAGGAACAAATCGCTGAAAGTTATGAGGATTCAGTAACTTTGAAAGCCGCTCTGCCCTGGGAACAGATTCAATGTGCCCTTCTAGCTTTTCAGGGAGATGATGAGTTGGCGTGGTTTGCTACGCAAGAGATTGAACTCCATTTGGCGGAGTGGAAGTAACCATGTCTCAACTAGAAAAATTACTTGGCGCTCGTACATCCATCACAATTGATCAAGCCAATCGCATTCGAGCCTTGATAGCTGATTGGCAGCTATTAGCAGATCTTTCCTTTGCAGATTTAATTTTGTGGGTACCGATTCGCAAAGATGTTTCAATGTGGCCCACTGGGCACATAGCAGTTGCACATATTCGTCCCACCACGACATCAACAGTTTTTATCAATGATGTTATTGGAGATGAGGTTCTGTGGGGAGCAAAGCCTGGTATCGATGAAGCGCTTTCTGGTGATGAGATAGTTAAATCCAGCGATCCAGAAAAAATAGGAGACATGCTGGTTAAGACGCAAACCATTCCCGTTACCTTTGCAGGACAAGTTATCGGTGTTATCTCGAGTTATCGAAATGTTGAACATTCTCGTGGTTCTGGAAAACTAGAGACAAATTATCGTGAAGTAGCACAACATTTGTATCAAATGGTCGCCCAAGGTTCATTTCCATACAAAGATGTTGGAACACTTTTCGAACCAGTCCCACGAGTAGGTGATGGATTGATTCGTCTAGATGCAAACTCCGCAATCTCATTTGCAAGCCCTAATGCAAAATCTGCATTTTCTCGCATGGGTTGGCGCGGAGATTTAGAGGGAAGAAACCTTGGTGAAGTAGCAGAACAAGTTGTTACTGCTTCTCCTAATGCATCGGAAGAAGGTGTGCGTTCACGACTAAATGGCAAACAGTTACAGCGAGTAGAAATTGATAATCAGGGCGCAACAATTGATTTATTGGTGCTACCACTAATTAATGGTGATGACAAAACTGGTGCGATAGTGCTGCTGCAAAATGTTACGGAATTGCGCCGTCGTGATCGCGAACTGGTGACAAAGGATGCAACTATCCGTGAGATCCACCACCGTGTGAAAAATAACCTACAGACAGTTTCAGCGTTGCTTCGTTTGCAATCTCGACGTATTGAAGATCCAGCTGCGGCAGCGGCCCTTGATGAAGCTGTCCGCCGCATCGCATCAATCGCGCTCGTCCATGAAACCTTGTCCAACAGCACCCAGACAACCGTTGCCTTTGATGAAGTTCTCTCTTCATTAATCACACATGCGTTGGAGTTAAGCCCACGTATGGGTGAACTTCAAATTGAAAGAACAGGTGAAATTGGTTCTCTTGAATCACGTATAGCAACACCGCTCTCCTTAGTTGTCACTGAACTCATTCATAATGCTTTAGAACATGGGCTCGCTAAATCTGGAACCCATCTAAGGATTGGACTTCAGCGCTATAGCAATGAGGGCCTAGTAACCATTTCAGATGATGGAGTTGGATTGCCTGAAGGATTTGATTTAGTGAGCTCTTCCAATTTAGGACTACAAATTGTTCGCACACTTACCGAGAATGAATTAAAGGGTGAGTTGAAATTGGAATCAAGTGAAAAGGGAACACACGCGAAGTTGCGCTTCCCACTTTAAATCTGGTTTTGCTGCTCCATTAAGCGAGCGCGATTACGTGCTGCACGACGCTTTAGTGCACGACGCTCATCTTCAGATAATCCGCCCCACACACCTGCATCCTGTCCGCTTTCCAGTGCCCATGCCAAGCAAGGCTCTTTCACGATGCAGCGATTACAAACCTTCTTTGCTTCATCGATTTGAGTAAGGGCAGGGCCGGTATTTCCTACAGGGAAGAAAAGCTCTGGATCCTCATCACGGCAGGCAGATTGATGTCGCCAATCCATCGCATGTCTCCTTAGGGAAGTAAGACTCAATTACAGAGTAAAAGTTGTAATACACACAGTTGTGCGTGCAAGGCCTTAATTGTCCCCTGTGCAGCGGTGTTATACAAGGATGAAAGGGAAAGAGTTTTGAAATTCAGAGTGATCTATCTCAAGTGCCCCCGACAGGAATCGAACCTGTGCACCTGCCTCCGGAGGGCAGTGCTCTATCCCCTGAGCTACGGGGGCTCTTTGGGCAGTATGAAGGTTATCAGCGGGTGCGAATAAGTGTGCATACTGCAACAATTCACGCATGAACTCAATCGCATACTTTGCAACCGGATGTTTCTGGGGCGCAGAGCGTCGCTTCTGGCAGATAGATGGCGTGATCGAAACAAGTGTTGGTTACATGGGTGGCATTCGCCCAAATCCAACTTATGAACAGGTGTGCACAGGCTCCACAGGGCATGCAGAGATGGTCAAAGTTGTTTTTGATCCTGCAAAGGTTTCATATCTGCGTTTATTACAAGAGTTCTGGACTATGCATGATCCTACTTCGTTGAATCAACAAGGTGGAGATATCGGAACTCAGTACCGTAGCGCGATTTACACAACAACACATGAGCAGATGCAGGTCGCGCTCGCTTCATGTCAGATTTATCAAGATGCCTTAACAGCAGCTGGAATGGATCGAATCTGCACAGAGATTCTGAGTGCAGAAGGCGTCGAATATTTCAAAGCCGAGGAGTATCACCAAAAGTATTTGCAAAAGAATCCCAATGGCTACGATTGCCATTCAAGTACAGGTGTTCCCTATCCAGAAACGGTTTCACGATAATGAGCGAAAAAGAGTATCCAGTTCAAATTGATGAAGCTGAGTTAGCTAAACGTTTAGATCCACTGTCATACGAGGTGCTACGCAACGCAGCAACAGAGCGTCCCTTCACGGGTGAGTACACAGACACCGACAAGGTTGGCGTATACAAGTGCAAAGCGTGTAGCGCTGAATTGTTCAGAAGTGAGACCAAGTTTCATTCAGGATGCGGATGGCCATCTTTTTATGCGCCAACTGCAGATGATGCCGTTGAATTGATCGAAGATAGATCGCTATTTCCTCGGGTGCGCACAGAGGTTCGTTGCGCTGCTTGTGGCTCACACCTTGGGCATGTCTTTGAAGGTGAAGGATATGAAGTACCAACTGATCAACGTTGGTGCATCAACTCCGTTTCCTTAATTCTTGAGGAACGCTAACCCTTATAAAGAAAAAGTTGGATACTCATCTGTGACAAGTAGCAGTGCGTATCCAACGACCCGGTTCCAGTACGCCAAAGTTCCGACAACGCCCTCGGCGCAGAACTCCGGGTAGTTTCCTGTAAATAGAATGCTGAACCACCCAATGAGTGTTAATACAGCTGCATAAATAACATAGATGATTCCTACCAGGTATAGCGGCAGTGCCAGGAACCACTTAACTAGTGGCAACCAGCGGTTGAGTTGCTTTGCATCAACTTCTGGGAAGGTTACGCTCACAACATCATTTTCTTCAATCGATGGATATTGATCTGTGAGAAGAAGAAGGTAAGCATCAAGACGAGTTTGCAGCGAAAGTAGCGCTTCATTGAAGGCCAAGACATAGCTTGGGTATACCTGGCGGAAAACAATAGCTAAGCCAGCAGGAAGTACTAGCAATCCTGCACCGTAAGCGCTCCAGTTATCGCTAAATAATTCAGAGGGTGGAGCGAAAGAGGCCACGAAGATAAACACCGGGAGTACGAGAATGATGCGAAAAAAGGCGGTCAGGCGATTTCGCTCGGTCAGTGACACATCGATCTGGGTCTCAATTTGATTACTCATACTGCCTAATCTACCTCTGATTGATCGGCAGTTTTGCTAATTGCAGTCCTTTTGCCGTACTTTTACAGTCATTACAGAATTTATTGCAGTGCTTATTGCAGTCCTGGAAAGAGAGGAGGTGGTCAAATGGCTGGAATTAAAGAGGTTGCCCAAGAGGCGGGCGTTTCAACCGCAACGGTTTCCCGTGCGCTGCGTGGCCTTCATCATGTCAACCAACAAACTCGCGACAAAATTATCGCCGCAGCTGAAAAGCTCAATTACCCCTTAACCTCTGAACGTCAAGGTTCTGTAAATGGACGCACAAACTCAGTTGGCGTCGTAGCTCCATATATTTCCCGCTGGTATTTCTCGCAGGTAATTAGCGGGGCAGAACAAGCGCTGCGTGAGGCTGGCCTGGATCTACTTTTGTACAACTTCAGCCAAATGAAGGGGCGCGAACGCCTCTTTCAACATCAGCTGTTAAAGGGTCGGGTTGATGCATTAATTGTTATCTCGCTTCCGCCAACTGAAGAAGAGTTTGATTCAATGCTTTCTTTAGGTATTCCGATCGCTCTTGTCGGAATGGATCATAAAAAGTGTGCATCAATTAAGATCGATGATGTGGCCGGTGCTAGAACAGCTACACAGCACTTAGTAAATCAAGGTCACAAGAAGATCGGATTAATGTCTGGACGTCCTGATGACCCATTTAATTTTTCAGTGCCACAAGATCGTCGCAAAGGATTTATGCAGGTTTTAGCAGAAAATGGTTTGGAATGGTTGCCATCCCGTGAAATACATGGAGATTTTACAATGCACACTGCATCACGTGCGATGGATGATTTGTTAGCGCGCCCTAATCTCCCAACGGCAATCTTTTGTGAATCCGATGAGATGGCGATGGGGGCGATGCAAGCATTACGTCGCCATGGATTACGAGCACCAGATGACATGTCAATCATTGGTTTTGATGGTCATGAGATGGCCGAGTTCTCAGAACTTACAACTATTGAGCAACCAGTCACATTGATGGGGGAAATGGCTGCATGGTCCATTATGGAGCGATTGCGAAAGCCGGTAGTTGATCCACCTTCATTAGTACTACCAACAACCCTTGTTGTTCGTAACTCCACTAGACGCCTTTCGCCTGAAGAGCAAGCACTCTAGAAGCTTCGGCCTGCTTATAAATTCAGGCAAATGCAGGTAGCCTTGCAGGCATGAGTGATCATCAAGTTTCAGCGCCGAATCTTGCAGAATTGCAAACCCATACAAGTGCAAAGTGGAGAGGGTTTCCACAGGATGTACTTCCGCTACCTGTAGCTGAAATGGATTTCCCAGTCGCCGAACCAATTCGTACACTGTTAACACAGATGGTTGCCAAATCAGATCTTGGTTATCTTGATGCGATTCCAGAACTTGGTCTTGGTTTTCAAAAGTTTGCCGCAGAACGTTGGGGATGGAATGTAGATCCGCTACAAGTGCGCGTGGCAACTGATGTGGGTGTTGCTGTAGTTGAAATTTTCCGAGTCTTTACAAAGCCGGGAGATTCAATTCTCATTAGCTCTCCCGTTTATCACAACTTCTATACCTGGATTAATGAAACAAAATTAAATCTGGTAGACGTTCCATTTGAACGAACAGGGGATGAATCAAAGAATCCTTGGGAAATTAATTGGGATGGGATTGAAAAGGCATATGCAAGTGGAATCAAGGTCCATCTTTTGTGTAGCCCACATAACCCATTGGGTCGCATCTACAACAAAGAAGAGCTATTGCGATTGGTAGCTCTTGCCAAGCGCTACCAAGTTCTGATTATTAGTGATGAAATCCATGCTCCACTTACATTTAAGGGAAAAACCTTTATCCCAATGTTGAGTCTTGGCGCAGATGCCGAAGCGGTTTCAGTATCAGTCACCGCTGCATCTAAGGGATGGAATATCGCTGGCCTTAAGTGCGCAATTATTGTCTCTCAAAATGAAGTGATTAATAAACGATTAAATGATCTTGCCCCAGCGATGCATTATCGCGCCTCATTATTAGGAGGATTTGCAACCGCAGTTGCATTTGCCGAAGGTGGGGTTTGGCTGGATTCAGTAATTGAAAATCTTGACCATAACCGACATATGATTAAGGAATTATTGAGTTCTCAACTTCCATCAGTGAGGTATCACATCCCTGATAACAGTTATCTTGCTTGGTTAGATCTTGAAGCGCTTGACCTTGGAGCAGATCCTTCAGCTATCTTGCTTGAAAAAGGACGCGTCGCATTCAATGCAGGCCATACCTTTGGAAAGCAATGCTCACAATATATTCGCCTCAACTTTGCAACAAGCCCAACGATTATTACAGAAGCAATTCACCGCATCGCACGAGCGATTTAAATGCAGGGTAAGAAATATGATGTCGTCATTATTGGCGGCGGGCATAATGGTTTAGTCGCTGCCAGCTACTTAGCTCGTGCGGGAAAATCTGTCAGAGTTCTGGAGGCAAATCCTGAAATTGGTGGGGCCACTCAAAGTGTGCGGACTTTTCCGCAATTTGATGCAAACCTTTCCAGATACTCATACCTGATTGCATTGTTACCAGACAAGATTGTTGATGATTTAGGTTTATCTTTTGAAAGTGTTTCTCGCGAAGTTTCAAGTTATACCCCTTACGGTGACAACAAGGGTCTGTATGTCTCTCGATTATGGGATCAGCAAACCGTAGATTCATTTAATGAGTTAGATCCAACAGGGCATGAAGGGCAGGCCTGGCAGGATTTTTATGCAGAAGTTGCCCAATTTGCAGCCAGAATTGCACCAACCCTGCTGGAGCCATTAAAAACTCGAAGTGAATTAAAGAAGCTGATCGATCTAGATCCAATCTGGCAGTACTTAGTTGAGGATCCAATCGGCAAAGTTATAACTAAACGATTTAGTAATGATGTAGTGCGTGGAGTCGTGCTGACAGATGCACTCATTGGAACCTTTGCTTCCGCCTTTGATCTCCAGGCCAACATTTGCTTCTTGTACCACTTGATGGGGAATGGAACCGGTGAATGGAAAGTTCCAAAGGGTGGAATGGGCGCTCTTGTTAAAGAGTTATTAAGAGTTGCTACTGAAAGTGGAGTCGAGATCTCACTTAATTCAAAAGTAACAAGAGTTATCTCAACTGACGACGGAGTTGAAATTTCTACTGAATCAGGTGAAGATGTGCAAGGTGATTACCTACTGTCCAATGCTGCGCCTGCGGTCTTAGCAAAGCTTCGGGGGACACCACCACCAAAGAGTCGTGACGGTTCACAGCTGAAGATAAATATTTTATTGAAGAGATTGCCACAACTCAAATCTGGAATTGATCCACGACTGGCTTTTGCTGGGACATTTCATGCCAATGAGACCTTCTCGCAATTTGAATCTGCTTTTACAGATGCGCAAGCCGGTGTAATGCCGGCAAAGATGCCGATTGAGATGTACTGCCATACATTGACTGATCCTTCGATTTTAAGTCAAGAGTTACAGAATGCCGGCTATCAAACCTTGACGATCTTTGGTTTACATACACCGGCTTCATTGTTTGACAAAGATAATGAAACAGCACGAGCTGCAGCATTAAAATCAGCTTTGGCATCATTGAATGAGTACCTAGCTGAACCAATTGAAGATGTCATCGCAGCAATTGAGGTTAAAACTCCGCTAGATATTGAAGAGGCGATCTCACTTCCACGAGGCAATATCTTCCATAAAGATCTATCAATGCCGTTTCGTGAGAATGGAACCCCAGAATCATGGGGAGTTGAAACCGATGACCCACGTATCTTCATCTGTGGCGCAGGTGCGGTCCGCGGCGGGGGAGTGAGCGGAATCCCTGGCCATAATGCGGCTATGGCAATCCTTTCTAACAATTAGACTTCAGTCATGAGTCTTCACCCTGAAACATCAGCGATTACAGCAGGACGTCCTGAAGCTGCTCCTGATGCATCATTGAATCCTCCATTAATTTTCTCCTCTACTTATCATGCTGGTGGACCTGTTGGTTATGGTCGCTATGGAAATGAAAGCTGGAGCGCTTTAGAAACCGCGATCTCACAATTAGAGGGCGGAGAAACACTTTCTTTCTCATCTGGAATGGCTGCAATTAGCGCAGTCTTTTCAATCCTGCCGATCGGTGCACCAGTGGTTGCATCCAATCAGGGATACAGCGGAACCATGGGATTGCTCAATCAACATCATGCATCAGGACGACTCGAAGTACGTTTCATAGATATTACAAATACCGAAGAAGTAATTGGTGCGATGAAAGGGGCGGCATTGTTGTGGTTGGAATCTCCAACTAATCCATGTCTTGACCTTGCAGATCTACCAGCACTTATTTCAGCGGCCAAGAAGTTAAATATCGGAGTTGGTGTTGATAACACTTTTGCAACCCCATTGGTTCAACAACCTTTGTCTATGGGTGCAGATATCGTGATGCATTCTGTAACAAAGTTTTTGGCAGGTCATAGCGATGTTGTTCTTGGCTCGCTATCAATCTCTGACCCAGCATTATTTAAGCGCCTAGAAGAAGCTCGTCGATTCAATGGTTCCATCCCAGGGCCTTTTGAGGCATGGCTTGCATTGCGCGGCATTCGTTCCTTCCCAGTACGATTTAGAGCAGCTGAGAAAAATGCACAGCAACTTGTTACTCGTCTTCAGTCTCACCCAAAGATCACTAAGGTTCGCTATCCAGGATTTGGGGCGGTTATCTCCTTTGAAGTTGATGGAACCGCTGAGCAAGCAGAGAGGGTGTGTGAGTCTTCTCATTTAATTACTCATGCAACCAGCCTTGGTGGCATTGAATCCTTGTGGGAACGTCGACGCCGCTGGGCACTTGAAAGTCCATCTGTTCCAGATCAGTTGATTCGATTGTCAGTTGGTTGTGAGCATGTTGAGGATATTTGGCAGGACATAGAACTAGCTCTCGGCTTTCTATAGAGATTTTTTCAGCAATAGCGAGTATTTTTATCTCATGTTCAAAACCATTCGTCGAACCTTTGCAGCGCTGACTGTCACGGTGCTGGCACTACGTGCTGTCACTACCTTCTTGTCATGGGTAGAGCATCAAGATGAGTCAGTGGCTGATACCTGGGTCGATGAAGATGAATTTGAAGATGCCTGAGGCTCAATACATTCCCGGTAGCTGCAATATTGGCAAGGGTGAGATTCGCAGAAGGCAGATAGTTGCACTGGTCGGTTTATTCTTCTCGATATCGACCTTAATTACATTTAATACCATTGACGCTCCTCCCGCAGTTCGAATAGGAATCTTCTTTCCATTCATGGTTGCATCAGTTGGTTTTGTGCAGTCGCGTTCTAAGTTTTGTCTAGCCTATGGCTTTGCCGGAACCTTTAACGTGGGCAAGATGGGTGACATTAAACGCGTTGCAAGCAAGGAAGACCGAGCTGCAGATCGCAAGACCGCGCTTGTAATCCTTGGAAAATCTTTTCTTCTTGCAGCCCTAGCGACAGCGGTGGTGCTAGTACTACCCTTCTAGTATGAAGATACAAATTCATACACGTCATGCAGATTTAGCAGAAGATTTCAAAGATATCGCAACTGAAAAACTCAATAGCATGGAGCGATTTAGTGTTGTCATTGATCGCGTCGAGGTTGAAGTTCTTCACGAAGTTAACCCCCATCAGGGAAAGCACAGCCACAAAGTTGTATTAACTACACATGGCTCTGGCCCATTAATTAGAGCAGAAGCTGCAGAGTTCAATGATCTAGCTGCTTTTGATGCTGCAATTAAAGCCTTTGGATTGCAGATCAGAAAAATCCACGAGAAATCTAAGAATTACAACCGAGACACTTTACGAAGGATGAAGACAGAGATCTAAAGGGTCTCTCTGCCATTCTTTCGTGTTGCTATTAGACTTGCCACAGCGGTCACTGTTAACGCTGAAACGATAACAGAGAGGCTGAATTCGATTGCAACGTGTGGAAGTTTCATGCCTGCAATCTCGTGGATCCCAACGCCGTGGAAGGCTTCAATAAACATCTTGAAACCGATGAAGGCCAAAATAAAGGAAAGCCCCTTAGATAGATAGACCAGGCGCTGCAGTAATCCTTGTAATAAGAAGTACAGCTGGCGCAGTCCCATTAAAGCAAAGATATTTGCACACACAACGATGTACGGATCCCGTGTGATTCCAAAGATCGCAGGTATTGAATCCAAAGCAAAGACTAGGTCGGTAAAACCTAAAGAAATAAGAGCGATAACAAAAGTGGTTGCACCCTTAGAACGTAAGAAGGTAACTAATCGATCTTCCTTCCATTCCACTTCGCCTTCATCCTCTACTAAGAGCTTGTAAGCGGTAAAGATGAGGAATGCGCCAAAAATAAAGAAAACACTTGAAAACTTTTCAATGATGGCACTACCTGCGGCAATGAATCCACCACGTAGTACCAACGCAATAATGATTCCAAGTAAAAGAACTAATTGTTGCTTTGTTTTTTCAACCTGCAATCTGCTGAGAATGATGACGAAAACAAAGATGTTATCGACCGATAATGCGTACTCTGTTAACCATCCAGCAAAGAACTCTTTTTGAGCATTTGGATCTGTAGTCCAGTTTGGCATCAAGATTCCAAAAGCAATTGCTGCAGCTACATAAATAACTGTCCAAATTCCAGCTTCGGTCATTGTCGTCTCTTTATTACGGCGAATAATCGCAAGAATTAAATCGAAGACAATTACCAGTGACAGAACGCCCAGAGTTATTAGCCCTGTAGACGTGGATTCCATGTCAGTATTGTGTCAGTTAGTGATGTACCCAGATAGTTGAAACCGCTGGAATCGTCAACTTTCCATCTCGACCATCAACTGTCCCCGCGCTCATAATTAGTAACTTACCTGTGATCTCTACCTCAACGGGCGAATCTGACAGATTCATATAAATCGAAACATTTCCTCGACGAACAGCCAATAATGATGAACTCTTTGCGCCATGTTCTGGCGACTCCAGCCAAGTGATTGATCCTTGTGTGATCAGATGATCGGCACGAAGTTTTAATGCACTGCGATAGAGATTCAATGTGCTTTTTGGATCAGCACTCTGCTTTTCTACTGTTAGATCTCTCCACTTATCAGTAAGTGGCAACCAAGGTTTTCCTGTTGTAAAACCAAAGGGAGCCGATTCCCCACTCCAAGGCAGAGGAACACGTGCACCATCCCGTCCCTTTTGTGCACCTTTCGTCCTGAAATAGATTGGGTCTTGTCGAGAACAATCTGGAATTTCACCATCTGGTAAACCAAGTTCTTGACCCGCAAAAACATAACATGAGCCAGGTAAGGCCATAACAAAAAGTGCAAGTGCCCGTGCTTGAACTTCTCCGATACGAGAAGCTACTCGTGGGGAGTCATGATTACTTAATGCCCAAGTAGGAAGTGCACCAACAGTATCCATTAATTCAATAGAACGTGTAACCACGGAGTAAAGGAAATCAGCTTTGAAGGGTGCATCTAATAAGTCAAAGTTAAAGACTTGATGTAACTCATCGCTTCGGACGTATCGAGTGGCATTTACTGGGGGATGTACCCAAGCTTCAGCGACAGCCATGATTTCGCGGTCCTTGTATGAATCAAAAAGCTTTCGCCACTTACGATAAATCTCATGTACACCTTGGCGATCAAAATAAGGAACGGTCGGAAGAAGTGCATATCGAATCTCTGGATCCATCGAAACATCAAGACGTAATGCATCGCTGATTCCTTGAGGATTAGGATGGTTAGTTAACAGATTCTCTTTTACTAATCCGTGCGCAACATCGATACGAAAACCATCAACACCAAGGTCTAACCAGAAGCGCAAAGTAACTTCATAATCGCTAATTACTTCCGGATTTTCCCAATTGAGATCAGGTTGCGAAGAATCAAACAGGTGTAGGTAGTACTGCCCATCTTCAACTTGGGTCCACGATGGACCACCAAAAAGTGAGATCCAATTATTTGGAGGAGTACCGTCATCATTTGCATCATAGAAATGGAATCGAGCACGCTCAGCAGAGCCTCGTCCCGCTTTCAACGCCTGCTGAAACCAGACATGTTGATCTGAAAAATGGTTCGGTACAACATCAACTAAGACCTTCAACCCTAATGAATGCGCAACTTCGAATAGTTTTTTCACATCATCGAGATTTCCAAAACGTGGATCCACATCGCGAGGATCGGCAACGTCGTAGCCACCATCTTTATTGGGTGAGGTATAGAAAGGACTTAACCAGATTGCATCTACGCCTAATTCTTGGACATATTGAAGTTTTGAGGTAATACCCTGTAAATCTCCTTCGCCATCGCCATTGCTATCAAAAAAAGACCGTGGGTAGATCTGATAGATAGTGGCTTCTTTCCACCACGGCGAGGATTTCATGGTGTCAGGGTACGGAATGCCTCATCGGCAGACAATGTAAAAAGGATGTAACTCACCATCTGATGTTTCTCTTTTATAACGTTTATTCATGCCGTTACACTTAAAGCATGGAAATCTTAAATTCGCTCTTACTTTTCCTGATTTTTATCGGAACCCTTTATTGCATTCGATCTCTAAGAGCGTTGCACGGGAAACTTTCAAAAAAGAGTGAACAGATATCACGAGAGATTAATAAATTAGCTCTTGATGGCAAGAAACTTTCCATGACCGTATATCGCCAGACAGAAGCATTTATTCAGCTAACTAATCTGCTGCAATTTAAATCAGCTATCCCGCCAACTCGCAGCTGGGCTGCTTCACCGGATTTACTTCTATTTATCTCTGAAACTGTGAAAAAGAATCGACCATCACTTGTTGTGGAACTTGGATCAGGCGTATCGACTTTAGTGACAGCTAAATCAGGTGCTCGCAAAGTGGTAAGTATCGATAACTCGGAGGAGTTTGGTGGCAAGACTCGCGAGCTTCTCAGAGAGCACAAAGTTCGTGGTGTTGAAATTCGTATCGCCCCATTACAACCATATGCAAATGGTTCGGAATGGTACGACGTATCAACGATTAAGGATTTGAAGAAGATTGATCTACTTATTGTGGATGGGCCACCAGGATCTAAAAACCCAGAGGCAAGATACCCAGCGCTAAGAGAGTTTAAGGATAAGTTGTCAGCAAAAGCTGTAATTATCATTGATGATGTTAAGCGAGATGGGGAGCGAAAATTAGCGGAGGATTTTGCAAAATCTTTACCAAATCACACCTTAACTATCCTTGATCATGAAAAGGGTACAGCGGTTATTTCACCTCGCTGATTCAATGCCAATTACTCGCGAAGAGGCTTTTACAGAGGCTGCCTCAAAGATTCTAGATACAAACTCTTTTGTTCGCGCAGTCTTGTCGGGGCGTCGTCGAAACATGACGGTAGATTTCGAACGGATCGATATTCGACTTGTTGAAATCAAAGGAGTTTTGCATCTGCAATTAATGCAAAACGATGGACGTGCCACGACAACAAAGAATCTTTTACCCTCCATGATTGAGGTGGATCAGTTACTCAACAGCGGATACGCAAACATTATGGTGGAGACCACCGATGAGGTGTATTCGATAAGGGTTACTAAGAGCGGAGATGCTCAGGTGCACACAGAAAAGCGCAAATCAGAGCAGAATCTTTTGCATGATAGAAAAAAGGAAAGATTGCTAGATTCAAATGATCCATTCTTGCGCGAAGTCGGAATCTCAGATGCAAAGGGTGTTATCAAGCCATCTCGCCAAGATAAGTATAAGCAAGTAGAGGAGTTTTTACGTCTGTTATCTCCAGCACTTAATGCGGCGATTGAGGCGGGGCAGATTCATAAGCCAACAAAAGAGAACCCATTACGTATCACAGATCTTGGTTGCGGACATGCTTACTTAACCTTTGCTGCCCATCAATTTTTG